>CAYONK010000343.1:1098-5627 GCA_964405285.1 uncultured Ardenticatenaceae bacterium | reverse complement strand
CGCGTCCCTTGAGCTTTTTCCCCTTTTTCGGTTCTGGTTCATCGTTGGCGGCAACTGCCGTTTTGCCCTTCGGTGGCGCTGCTATGTTGGGCTGTTTCTCCTTTTTCGCGGGCTTTTTGCCCTTTTGCCCGGCCGTTTTCTTGCTCTTTTCTTTTTCTTTTTCTTTTTCTTTCTTCGCCATCTTCTACACTCCTCTGCATGGCGTCTCACGACGCCTGTGCGCTCTAACTCGTCTTATGCACAGCCAATAGCGTAATGTCGTCGAATTGGTTGGCCGGGAAAGCGTGGGCTTGCACTTGCTGGACCAGGTGTTGCAGGAGGGTGTTGGCGGGAAACGGCCGTTGGCCCGCTGCGGCCACCAGACGCCCCTCACCAAACATCTCGCCAGACAGATTCCGCGCATCCGTAACTCCATCCGTATACACCAACAGCGTTTCCCCCAACGCCAACCGGTCGCCCCCCAGCCCAAATTTCGCATCCGGTCGCAGCCCGACAGCCGGACCCGTCGGCCACAGTTTGCGCCGCACCCCATTCCCCTGCAAAACGAGAGGCGGCAAATGGCCGCTGTTGATGTAGATAAACTCGCCAGTCTCCGGATCGAGAACCGCCAGGAAAAGCGTGACAAACATGTTCAATTTTTGGTGGTTGCTGCCAATGTGGACGTTGGTCAGCATCACCGAATCGGCCAGAGCGGTGAGGTCCACCCCCTTAAAGCTGCTTAAACCGGCTAGCGCCCCATCGTAGGCAGTCCGGTCCATTGGCGCGTCATGGTCCCCCAGAAAGTAATGCTGCTGGATGAAGGCGCGCAACAGGCTGCGAATCTGCGCCATGAAGAGGGCAGCGGCGATCCCCTTGTCGCAAACGTCGCCGACCATCAGGCCGATCTTGTTGCGCGGCAGGTGAAAGGCGTCGTAAAAATCTCCGGCCACCACCCGCGATGGCTCAAAATGAAAAGCGATGCTCCAGCCGGGCGGCTGTGGGATGACGGTGGGCAAAAATTCTGCCTGTACCTGGTGGCCGATTTGCAGCTCTCGTTCGGCCTGGATGAGCGCTTCTTGCCGTCGCTGGAGGGCGTGGTTGTGCAGCACGACGGCGGCCTGTGAGGCCAGCGATTCGCCCACGAGTTTGTGGTAGGGGGAAAAGGGGAGTAAACGGCCGTTTTCCCCCCCTTTCGCGTTTAATAATAGCAAGACACCGATAACCTCGCTGTTCTTGATCGGGATCGTCAGACAAGAGGTTGTGCGGTAATTGTGCGCCCGGTCAAACTGCGCCAGACGGGTAAAATCGAACCCTTCAGCCCGGTAGACGTCCGCCAGACTCACCGTTTGCCCGGTCAGGGCAACGTGGGAGGCCACGTGGTCGTAATTTGGCAGGCCGGTCGCCGGGTCGTGCAGCGGCAGGGGGTCGAATGGCACTGGCTGGCCGGTCGCCCCGCCGTAAGCCAGCCGGAGCGAATCGCTGCGAAAGATGGCAAAGCGGAGGTGATCATCCTCGGTGCGCAGGTAAAGCGCGCCGCTGTCTGCCTGGCAAACCTTTTTCGCCTCGATTAAGATGGTTTCCAGCAGGCGGTCGAAATCTTTCTCAGCCGATAGCGCAATGCCCAGCGGCAGGATAATCTCGCGCAAATCGTCGGCCAACTTCTTCATCCACTCAAACGACTGCAAAAAAGAGAGCGTTTGCGCCCGGACCTCCCGCTGCTGCAAATGGGTGTTCAGCCGGGTTTTCAGCAGCGTTGAGTTGGTAGCGGCCAGGAGATAATCAGACGCGCCAGATTCCAGCGCCAGGGTGACGGCGTCTAGCTGGTCGTTGCCAGCAATAACGATGATAGGCAGGCTGGTGAAGGCGCTAAAATTGCGGATCTGGCCTAAGAAATAACAGCCGTCGGCGATGGCCAGACTGACTTCAATGAGAATGCAATCAAAGGGTTGTTGAACTAAGTAGTTGAGGGCTTCGTGGTTGCTATGGCAGGTGGTGATGGTGTACCAGCCATTTTCTTGCAAGGGATGGATGAGCGCGGTTAGCCGCGTCTCGTCGGTGTCAACAGCAAGCAAGTGGGCGTAATGGATGCTCATGCTTCCGGACAATCTACCTGAGTTTGGCAGGGAAACGGCCGTTCCACCACCAAAATACTCTTGTTGCCAGCCTGATCCTGCTCGTAATGAAATTCGTCCACTGCCCACAGGGCAAGATAGACGCCGAGGCCGCCTAACGGCCGTTGTCCGGCCCGCCCCGCTAAATCTGGCGGAGGTGTCTGGCGCGGGTCATACGCTGCGCCATTGTCCTCCAGGCAAATCGTCAACTGATCCGGCGCCACCTGCGCCGAGATCGTCAGGTCGCCGCGCCGCCCCGCTTCCAAATAGCCATGTGTCACAATGTTGGTTGCCAACTCATCCACCGCCAGCCGCACTCGAAACTTATCGCGCTGGTCGAAGCCCGCTTCCTCGGCCACCTGGAGGGCGAATTGCACAACCGGCTCAATTGCCTGTAACGTCCCCTCAACGCGCAAAGCCTTCATCTTTCACACCTCGCGGGACTGGGGATCGGAGATTGTAGCCAGGAGATGTATCCTATCCCCCGCCTCTCATCTCTAGCGCCCGTAACCCGAACTCCGTCTATCGTTTTCCGCTGACACCTGCCAGGGGCAGCGCCCTGCGAAACAGCGAATACGGATACCGGCCACCCTGTCAGCGCCCGACCAACACAACCACTGAGCGCGCGCCAACCAGAAAAGATTCTTGCTGTTGTAAAAGAAGTTCCTGCCCTGGTTCGCAAATATCCTGCGGAGAGGCCATGCCGGTATTAGCGAAGACCCGCCAAAGCCGTTTGTCTGGCAGGTTGGGCAATTCAAACCAATGACTTTCCCAGTGCATATTCATCGCCACGTAAATGTAATCATCTTGCACGGCGCCTTGCCGGGCATGTTTGCCGCAAAGCAAAAAAGCGATGGTTCTGCTGTGATAGGTCCAATCGGCGTTCCACGCTTCTACGCCGTGCCAGGAAATGTCGGCGTAGCCGCTGCCGACGTAATCCTCGTGACGAAAATGAGAGCGCCGCCGCAGCACCGGATGGGCTTTGCGGAAGGCGATCATCAACTGGAAGAAGCGAAAGAGATCGCTATTCTCTTCCAGTCGCTGCCAGTCGAACCAATTTAGCTCGTTGTCCTGGCAGTAGGCGTTGTTGTTGCCGTAGCGTGTATGGGCCACTTCATCGCCCATCAGGATCATCGGGATGCCCTGGCTGACCATGAGGATGGCGATGGCGCTTTTCATGAGCTGGCGGCGTAGCTGCCTGATGGCCGGATCGTTGGTCTCGCCCTCCCATCCACAGTTCCAGCTATGGTTGGGGCTGTGGCCGTCCCGGTTGTTTTCGCCATTGGCCCAATTATGCTTTTCATTGTACGAAAAAAGGTCGGCCAATGTAAAGCCGTCGTGGGCGGTGATAAAGTTGATCGAGGCTGTGGGGCCACGCTCCCGATAAAGGTGGGGCGAGCCTTGGATGCACTCTGCGATAGCACCGACCTGCCCCATGTCGCCGATGAGAAAACGGCGTAGGGTGTCGCGGTATTGACCATTCCATTCTGCCCAACGGCCGTAGGCGGGGAAGGAGCCGACCTGATATAGGCCGCCAGCGTCCCAGGCTTCGGCAATGAGTTTGGTTTTGCCCAGTACCGGGTCGTAGGCCAGCGCTTCGAGCAAGGGGGGATTGGCCAGCGGGTTGCCCCGCGTATCGCGCCCTAAGATGGAGGCCAGGTCGAAGCGGAAGCCATCTATGTGGTATTCGGCTACCCAGTAGCGCAGGCAGTCGAGGACCATGTTGCGCACGACCGGATTGTTGCAGTTCATGGTGTTGCCGGTTCCGCTGAAATTGTAATAACGGCCGTCGGGCCGCAGCATGTAATACGTTTTGTTGTCAATCCCCCGGAAAGAGAAGGCGTAATCGTCGTCGTTGCCTCCCTCACCAGTGTGGTTAAACACCACGTCCAGGATGACTTCGATGCCGTTCTGGTGCAGCAGCTTCACCAACGCCTTGAACTCATCCACCTGCATCCCCAACCGGCCAGTTGCCGCATACCCCGCCTTCGGGGCGAAGAAGCCAACTGTGCTGTAGCCCCAATAATTCTTGAGCGGCTCTTCCGTTTCCGGATTGATGAAGACGTTTTTGTGTTCGTCAAACTCGTGGATCGGCATCAACTCGACGCAGTTGACCCCTAACTCTTTCAAATAGGGGATCTTCTCGCGGATGGCGGCAAATGTGCCGGGGTATTTCACCCCGGAAGAGCTGTGGCGGGTGAAGCCGCGCACGTGCATCTCATAGATCACCAAGTCTTCGGCCGGAATTTCCAGCATCCGGTCGTGGACCCAATCGAAATCATCGTAGACCAGCAGGCCGCGATGCTGAAAATCGGTGTGGTCGAGCGGCGGGCTGCCCCACACGTCCCGGCCGCTAATGGCTTTGGCGTAGGGGTCGAGCAGGATGCGTGAGCGCTGGAAATGATGCCCTTCGTGCGGCCGGTAGGGGCCGTCGAAGCG
>CAYONK010000343.1:0-1088 GCA_964405285.1 uncultured Ardenticatenaceae bacterium | reverse complement strand
TCGATATTTTCGTAGTCCAGGTCGAATACGACCATTGTGAAAACGTTGCCGATGCGGAATTCATCAGGAAAGGGAATTTCGCCGAAGGGCTTCTCTTCCCCTTTCTCAAACAAGACCAGGGCGCAGGTGGTGGCGTAGCGGGAAAAAATGGCGAAGTTGACGCCGCCGGGGACGAAGAATGCCCCTAAGGGGTAGGGCCGGCCGGCGCGCAGCAAGAAGTTTTCGTAGCGGTGGGTGGGGTAAATATCAATTCGTTGCATGGTTGGTGGGGTGCGAGATCAGGTGGCGGGTTGACGTAGGGCAGTCAGGCCATCGGCGACGGTGTTGTAGGTTTGGAAGAAGTCGAGGAAGCCGGTGATGGACATGGTGTCGTGGATCATTTCTTGTAAACTGGCGAGGGCGATACGGCCGTTTTCCCGATCCACCTGCCGATAAAAGAGCAGGAACAGCCGCAAACCGGCGCTGGAGATGTAGCTGACTTCGCCCATGTCCATGAGGATTTTACAGCCAGGGCCGATGAGCGGCGTTAGCGTTTCTTCTACGTCTGGCACGGTTTGCCGCTCTAGTTCGCCGCGCAGTTTCACGATCGTTATGCTATCTTGCTGCTGTATCTCAACGTTCATCGCGCCCATCCTCGACCTGGGGATGAGGTGATTATAGCAGGGGGCAGGCAAAGGGGGTAGCGGGCTTTAAAGTGAAAACGGCCGTTCCTGAGAACGGCCGTTTTCTCCAGATATGTGCGAAACAGGCTTGCTTCAGTCGAACCAACCACCCAAGAGGGCGGCCACGCCACCAATAATCAAAAAGATCGGCCAGATAACCGACCAGGACCAGCCAAACAGAAAGGTGAAGGAGACCAGTGTCAGGATGAGACCCCCGGTGATTGACCCCCGGCCGGAGCGGGTGAAACGGCCGTTTACCTGATAATCGTTAACCGCGTTGCCAAAGTTAGCGACAGCCGGGATCAAAATGAACAACGCCCACCAGTTGTCCAGGCGAAAACCGGTGACGTTGGCCGCCAGAAAAATCACGCCAATCCCGATCAGAATGACGCCGCTCATCCAGTTTTTATTCCCCTGGTAGGACCG
>CAYONK010000342.1:0-5709 GCA_964405285.1 uncultured Ardenticatenaceae bacterium | reverse complement strand
ATGAACGAAGTTGTCATTCTCAGCGCCGTGCGCACGCCAATTGGTCGGATTCGCGGCGCATTGTCCGAGGTGCGGCCGGACGACCTGGCCGCCCTGGTCATCAAAGAAGCGGTGGCGCGGGCCGGGGTGGACCCGGCCGAGATCGAAGAGGTCTACCTGGGATGCGCCAATCAGGCGGGCGAGGACAACCGCAACGTGGCCCGGATGGGGCTGCTGCTGGCGGGTCTGCCCGACCACGTGGCGGGCGTCACCGTCAATCGCCTGTGCGCCAGCGGGCTGAACGCTGTCAATCAGGCGGCCCGCGCCATTCGCTGCGGCGAAGGGGATATTTTTGTGGCCGGTGGGGTAGAGTCTATGACCCGCGCTCCTTACTCGCTGCCGAAAACCTCGCCCGGTTTCGCTTCGGGCAATGTGACCGCCTTTGACACCAGCCTGGGCTGGCGCTACCCCAACCCGCGCCTGGAAGCGATCTTCCCGCTGGAGGCGATGGGGGAAACGGCGGAAAATATCTACGAGATGAGCCGCGCCGGGCAGATCGCCGGGGGAGAGATCAGCCGTGAGGAGCAGGATCGCTTCGCCCTGCAAAGCCAGAGCCGGGCGGTCCAGGCCATCAATCAGGGCTACTTCCGGCGCGAAATTGTCCCCGTGCCGATTCCGCAGCGCAAGGGCGACCCGGTGTTGGTGGAAATTGACGAGCATCCCTTTTATGTCAAAACCGAACAGGGGTATGCGCTGGCGACGAATCTGGAGAAGTTGGGTAAATTGCGGCCGGCTTTTCGGGCGGGTGGCACGGTGACGGCCGGGAATTCCAGCGGCCTGAACGACGGGGCGGCGGCGCTGGTGCTGGCCTCGGCGGAGAAGGCGGCCGCATTAGGGCTGAAGCCGCTGGCCCGGTGGGTGGCTTCGGCGGCGGCGGGGGTGGACCCGCGGGTGATGGGGTTGGGGCCGGTGGCGGCAACGCGCAAGGCGCTGGCCCGCGCCGGGCTGACCCTGGGCGATGTAGACCTGGCGGAGTTGAATGAGGCGTTTGCCGTGCAGGCGTTGGCCGTGCTGCGCGAACTGAATTTGGCCGAAGCGATCACCAATGTCAATGGCGGAGCCATCGCCCTGGGTCACCCGTTGGGCTGCTCCGGGGCGCGGATTCTGACGACGCTGCTCTATGAGATGCAGCGCCGGGCGGCAGCGGGCGAGGCGATGCGTTACGGTCTGGCGACGCTCTGCGTAGGCGTGGGCCAGGGCGAGGCGACGATTGTGGAGTTGATAGGATAGTTGGTTGGTTGGTTTGTTGGCGTTCCAACAAACCAACCAACTTCTGGTAAAAAACTATGAAAACAGTACCGCAAATCACAGTAGAAGAAGCGGCGGCGATGGTGCGGAGCGGCGATACGCTGCTGGTGGGCGGCTTTGGCATGACGGGCAACCCGGTCCATTTGCTGCACGCGCTGGCCGAGACGGGGGTAAAGGAGTTGACCTACGTCGCCAATAATGTGGGCGAGCCGGGGCTGGGCGGCGGCCGTTTGCTGCGCAATGGGCAGATCAAGAAGGCGATTGGCTCTTTCTTCACGAGCAACCGGGAGGCGGTGCAGGCGGCGCAGTCGGGGGCGATGGCGGTGGAGTTGATCCCGCAGGGGTCGTTGGCGGAGGCGCTGCGGGCTGGCGGGGCGGGGATTGGCGGTTTTTATACGCCAACGGCCGTTTCCACTCTCCTGGCCAAAGATAAAGAGACGAAGGTGATTAACGGCCGTTCCTACCTCTTCGTCCCGGCCATCCGGGGCAATGTCGCCTTCATCCGCGCCTGGCAGGGGGACACGGCCGGCAACCTGGCCTACCGCATGACCGAGCAAAACTTCAACAAAGCAGTAGCCACCGCCGCCGACATCGTCATCGCCGAGGTGGAGCAGATCGTGCCGGTGGGGGCGCTCGCCCCGGAAGCAATCCATACCCCCGGCTGCTACGTAGATTATCTGGTGCAGGCGCACACCACCCTGGAAGAGCTAGGCTCCTCCGCTTCGGTGGCCGACAGCGGCAAAGTGGTCAGCGAGTCGCGGATGAACATGGCCCGCCGCGCCCTGGCGGAACTGAAGCGGGGCGACGTGGTCAACCTGGGCATCGGCATTCCCACGCTGGTGGCCGACCTGATCACGCCGGAGATGGGCATTATCATGCACACGGAGAACGGCATGTTGGGCGTCGGTCCCGCGCCGGAGGCGGGCGGGGCGATGGATTACCCGGTAAACGCGGGTAAAATCCCGGTGACGGCGCTGCCGGGCAGCAGCTATTTCGACAGCGCCGACTCCTTTGCCATGATTCGCGGCGGGCATGTGGACGTGGCGATCATGGGCGGCTTACAGGTGGACGAGATGGGAAATCTGGCGAATTGGGCCGTGCCGGGCAAGCCGCTGCTGGGCGTGGGTGGGGCGATGGACCTGGCCTCCGGGGCGCGGCGGCTGATCATCACGATGACCCATACGGAGCGAGATGGGGAAGCGAAGATTGTGCCGGCTTGCACGCTGCCGCTGACGGCGGAAAATGCGGTCTCGTTGGTAATTACGGATTTGGCGGTGTTTGGCTGGGAAAACGGCCGTTTCACCCTCCTCGAACTCATGCCCGGCGCCACCCTGGAAGACGTCCGGGCTAAAACCACGGCCGCCTTCGTGGAAAAGCTCTCTAGTTAAGACCTGGGGAGATTGGAGATTGGAGAGTGCCCCTCTCCAATCTCCCGTCTCCCGTCTCCCGTCTCCAACCTCCCCAAGCAATTGCGGAAGTTAACAGCGAACAGGCCCAAAACAGACTTATGATGACAACAGAAGCGATTAATCCCGGCGTAAGTCGGCGCATCACCGGCGCCTTATTTCTGGCGCAAAGCCTTTTCTCCGCCGCCACCATCGTCGCCTTCACCCTGACGCCGATCATCGCGGCCAGCCTGAGCGGCAGCGAACAACAGGCGGGTATCCCCGTCACCTTTACCCTCATCGGCCGGGCGCTTGTTGCGTACCCAATTGGATGGTTGATGGATCGGTATGGGCGACGCAATGGGTTGTCGTTGGGCTATCTATTTGGAACGTTGGGAACGGCCGTTTCCGTTTTCGCCATCATGGCCGGCAGCTTCCTCGGATTCATCTTCGGCGCGCTGCTCGTTGGCGCGGCGCGGGGTTCGGCCGAACAGAGCCGCTACGTTGCCGCTGAAGTCCAACCCATCTCCCGCCAGGCCAAAGCGATGGGGCTGATCGTTTTCGCCGGGACGTTAGGGGCCATCGGCGGGCCGCTGTTGGTCGCCCCCTCCGGTCAACTGGCCAACTTCCTCGGCCTGCCCACCTACACGGGCGTCTTTCTCAGCGCCACCATCATGCTGGCGCTGGCGCTGTTGATCACCTTCGCCTTCCTCCGGCCCGATCCATTGACTATCAGCCAAAGGCTGGCTATCAGCCAAAAGCAGACCATCAGCCAGACATTGACCGCTGCGCCAGAGCCGGAAAAGCGCCAGGGATTGTCAAAGTCCGAGATGCCGCCAGCCCGGTCACTGCGCCAGGTCTTCAGCCAACCCACCATGCTGCTGGCCGTCGCCGCTTTGGCTATCGGCCAGATGGTGATGACCCTGCTCATGGTCATCACGCCGCTGCACATGAGCCATCATCATCACGCAGAAGGGGCCATTTCCCTGGTGATCATGGCCCATACTTTGGGCATGTTTGGCCTGTCCGGACTCACCGGCTGGCTCATTGACCGTTTCGGCCAGGTAACGATCATCCTGGCCGGAGCGCTGATCCTGGTGTTGTCTAGCCTGATGACGCCCTGGTCGCCGCAGTTCTTCCCACTGGCTCTGGCCCTTTTCTTGCTCGGCTTGGGTTGGAACTTCTGTTTTCTGGCGGGGTCGGCCCTGGTGAGCAAAGGGCTAGAAGCGCACGAACGGGGACGGATTCAGGGGGCGAATGAGATGTTGGTGGCTTTGGCGGCCGGGGCTGGCAGTTTTGGCACCGGTTTTCTGTTTGCCTGGGGTGACATTTGGGCGGTCAGTCTGGTGGGGGTGTTCTTCTCGCTGTTGCTGGTGGGCATGACGTTGGTCTGGCAACGGCCGTTGCGCCTTGCCCCGACCGCTGGAGATTAGAGACTGGGAACTCTGCTCTCTATTCTCCAATCTCAGTAGTTTATACTTTGCATTAATGTTTTTAAACGGCTGGGCCTCCCAATCGAATGAGGGAGTTAATAGTAAGCATCCTATGAGCGAACTTGAAGCAGGCTCGTTTAGGCTATAATAGAAGCGCAGGCATCTCTGCCTGCGTCAAACCGTTGCCTTGTGGCGTTTCCCGCTTGGGCGCGCCATGTATATACGAAGGAGATTCAAATATGGACCTATTAAGTGGGTTTCTTCCCATTCTCTGTGTACTGTTTGTGGGGCTTATCGTCCTCGTCGTCTCTTCTATCCGCATTGTGCAGGAGTATGAGCGCGGCGTGATCTTCCGCCTGGGCCGGGTGGTCGGGGCGCGTGGCCCTGGCCTGTTCTTGATCATCCCATTTATCGAGCGGATGATCAAAGTGGATTTGCGGACAATCACCCTGGACGTACCCTCACAAGAAGCGATCACCGGCGATAACGTGACGGTGCGCGTGAACGCCGTCGTCTACTTCCGGGTGGTAGACCCGGTATCGGCCGTGGTGCAAATCGAAGATTACCGTCGGGCAACGTGGCAAATCGGCCAGACCAGCTTGCGCAACGTCATCGGCCAATCCATGATGGACCAATTGCTGCAAGACCGGGAGTCTATCAACGCCCAGTTGCAGCGCATCATTGACGAAGCGACGGAACCGTGGGGGGTGAAGGTGAGCATCGTCGAAATTAAGGATGTGGAACTGAATCCGCAAATGGTCCGGGCGATGGCCCGCCAGGCGGAAGCGGAGCGGGAGCGCCGGGCGAAGGTGATCCACGCTGAGGGTGAATTGCAGGCGTCGCAGCAGTTGGCCGAAGCGGCGCGGGTGATGAGCCAGGAGCCGGGCGCGATGACTTTGCGCTATCTGCAAACCTTGCTAGAGATTGGGGTGGAGCAGAATACCACCACCGTCTTCCCCATCCCGGTGGAGATGCTTTCTCTGTTCATGAAGTCACAAAACCAGAAATAACCGGTTGACCACTCGCTAGTAGACCTGACAGGTTTGTCTAAAACCTGTCAGGTCTTCTCTGTCGCTCCGTGCCTCGACGACTTCTCCTTTTCATCGCCCTACTTGGGTTAGCAAGCCTTTCTTGCTCGCTGCTCCAGGGGCCGCAGCAGCCGGTGATCCCCACGCCGCCGGCGCTCCCGACGGCGGAGCTGCTGCCGCCGCCACCGGTGGAAGGCGTTTTACCGGGCAATCTGATTTTCGACCCGGTGAGCAGCGTGACGCCGGCCGTAGACCCGGCGATCATGGCGCTGGTCAGTTCTGTCTCGCAGCAGCAGTTGGTGGGGTACGTGCAGACATTGGAGTCGTTTGGCACCCGCAGCACATTTATCGTCACCGACCGGCCGGATTTCGGCATTGGGGCGGCGCGATTATGGATTTTTAACGAGTTTTTGCGGGTGGGAAACGGCCGTTTACAAGTCGAATTCGACGATTTCCCCCTCACCCTGGGCGGCATCACCACCCAGCAACAAAACGTCATCGCCACCTTGCGCGGCGATGGCAGCGCGCCGGGGGCCGTCCTCATCGTCGCCCATTACGATTCCCGCCCCATCAACC
>CAYONK010000341.1:2586-5729 GCA_964405285.1 uncultured Ardenticatenaceae bacterium | reverse complement strand
GAATACCTCGACTTCTTCGCCGCCTGCTACGACATCCCGCCGCAAACCCGAGTCGGCATGGTAGACGATTTGCTCGCCCTGGTAGACCTGGACCACAAAAAAGAAGCCTACGTCGAAAGCCTCAGCCGGGGGATGAAGCAGCGGCTTTGCCTGGCCCGCACCCTCACCCACGACCCGCAAGTCCTCATTCTCGACGAACCGGCCAGCGGTCTGGACCCCCGCGCCCGTATTGAGATGCGCGAGCTGCTGCGCGAACTGAAAAACATGGGGAAAACCATCTTCTTTTCCTCCCACATCCTCTCCGAAGTGGCCGACATCTGCACCAGCATCGGCATCATCGAGGCAGGGCGACTCATCGCCCATGGCGACATGGCGGAGATGAAGCGGCAGCTACGCGCCCATCGCCTCATCCAGATACGCACCCTGGGCGACCCGACGCCGCTGCAAGAATTCCTGTTGGCTTATCCCGGTGTCCACAACATCACGAATGGCGAGGAGAGCAATCTGCCGGCCGGGAGTCTTCGCATAGACTTTGGCGGCGATGACGCCGCGCTCAGCCAACTGCTGGCCGCTGTAGTGGCCCAGGGCATCCAACTGATCGGCTTCCACGAGGAGACGGGTGACCTGGAGGATGTGTTCCTGCATGTCACCCAGGGGATTGTTAATTGAGCGTTTGGGGCGACTGGCAGGCGTTACGCGCCAATCCTGTCTATCTGCGGGAGCGCGGGGCGTGGGGGAATCCTAATCCCTTCTACACCCATCTGATGCGCTACTCCCCGGTTGTGGTGATTGGGGCGATTTTATTTGGCGTGTGCGCCGGGGGGACCAACCCGACCCTGTTCGCCGGGGGCGACAGCGCGTTGGCAGCGGCGACCTGTTTTTTGTGTTTACCGGGCTTTGTCTTAACGGCCGTTTCCCTCTACGGTCAATTCATGGCCCCCGCCCTCACCGCCCCCTCGATTAGTCTGGAGCGGGCGGGCGGAACCTGGGACATCTTGCGCCTGACGCCGCTCTCCATGCGGCTGATTTTGTTCAGCAAACTGTTCGGCGGATTGTCCCGGCTGCGCATCTGGCCGATCTTGTTTGCCCTCAGCGTTTTGCAGGGCGGCATCATGTTCTGCTCCATCACTCTGTTGGGTGGGGAGATGGCTTTGTGGGGCGGGCTGTTGGGGTTGGCGACTGTTTTGCGCCCCTGGAGCGAACTGTTTTTCGCCGCTTTTGTGGGCATGTACTTCTCCACCATCGCCTCCTCGGCGATGATCGCTCTGGTCGGCTCTTATGCCGTCCTGGCGCTGGTGAAGTTGTTCAACAGCAGCGGCCTTTGGGCGGTTGCCCTGGTCCTGGCCCAGGCCGACTCAATACCGACGATGGTCTGGTCCCTGTTGGGGCCGGTTTTACTGTATGGTGTGGGAATAACGGCCGTTGCCCTCGGCATCTCCCACCAAGCCAAAAAGATGAGTGAGTAGAGCAGGCAACAACACCATGACTGATCTAACCCTCCCCCCGAAAAAAAGCCGCTTTCGCGCCCTGCGCCACAACCCGGTCGCCATGAAAGAGCTACGCAGCCGGATGCGCGGCCGGCGCGCCTTCGTTGTATTAACCATCTACCTGCTGGGTATGAGCGCCTTCGTCACCCTGATTTACGCCGCTTACGCTTCGTCGGCCAACACCCCCTTCGGCCCGGATGCCCGCGTTGCCGGTAAGGCGGTTTTTGCCGGGGTGCTGCTGGCGCAAGGGTTTATGGTCGTCTTTGTTGGGCCATCCTTCACCGTTGGGGCCATCACCGGCGAAAAAGAGCGGCAGACCTACGACCTGCTGCGCACAACCCTGCTTGGGGCAAACACGTTGGTCCTGGGCAAGCTGATTTCCGCCCTCAGCTACGTCTTTCTGCTGTTGATCGCTTCCATCCCGCTGCAAAGCATCGCCTTTTTCCTCGGCGGCGTGGCGGTGGAAGAGGTGATCGTGTCGCAGATTGTGATGTTGGTGGCGGCCGTCACCTTTGCGCTATGGGGGCTGTTCTGCTCCAGCGTGATGCGCAGCACGCAGGCGGCGAGCGTAGCCACCTTCGCCGGGGCGTTGTTCATGGTCATCGGTATCCCGATGCTCGCCTTTTTCTTCCTGATTTTTGGCAGCGTTTTTTTCTCCACCGTTTCTTCAAGCTGGCAGTGGGAAGTGGCTTTGTTATACGTGGCCCTTCTGTTGTCAGCGACGAATTTACCGGCGACGTTATTAGCCAGCGCAATTATTTTGCAGCAAGAAAGCGCGGTGTTGTTCTTCCAAAGCACCTTCCGCGGCACGCACACCTTCTGGTTCCCATCCCCCTGGCCGATTTTTCTGGCGCTTTACATCCTCCTGGCTTTGCTTCTATACTGGCTAAGCGTTCGCCGCGTCAAGCGTATTGCTGACAAATAGAGATAGGAGATTGGAGATTTGCGCCTGGCAGTCTCCAATCTCTAATCCCCAATCTCCAATCTCACCATGAGAGACGAAACAGATTTCCAACACCTCACCGATTATTTGCGCCGATGGAACGGCCGTCGCCTGCTGCGCGATGGGTTGGTCTGGCTGCCGCGGGCGCTGTTGGCCGGGTTGATGCTGGCGGTGGTGGTGGCGATTGTGGCCTGGCAACGGCCGTTGCTCGACGCCCAACAACTCGCTTATATAGCCATCGGGTCAGGGTTGGTTGGTTTGTTGGTTGGGTTGGTTGGTTTGTTGGGGAAGCGGCACTCTCTGGAAGAGCGGGCCAGGTTCGCGGATAGGCAGTTTGGGTTGAGGGAGCGGGCGGTAACGGCCGTTGAAATCCAAACCAACGCCCTCCCCGCCCCACCCGACATCGCCACCGCCCAACTGAGCGACACCCTGACGGCCGCCAGTCTGGTAGACCCCGTCCGCCAACTCCCCTTCCAATTCATCCGCCGCGACTGGCTCTTTCTGCTTGCTTCCATCCTCCTGCTCATCCTCGCCGTCCGTCTGCCTAACCCTCAAGAAGCCATCCTGGAGCAGGCGCGGACCATCCAGCAGACCATCGAGCAGCAAATCGAGGCGCTCACCGCCCTGCAAGAAGAAATCTTGCAAAACGAGGCGCTGACCGCCGAACAGCAAGAAGAACTCCTCGAACCCATCCAGGACGCCCTGCAAGCCCT
>CAYONK010000341.1:0-2486 GCA_964405285.1 uncultured Ardenticatenaceae bacterium | reverse complement strand
GCCGCCGAAGCCCTGCAAAATGGCGACGTGGCCGCCGCCCAGGAAGCCTTGCGCCAGGCGTCCGGCACGCTGCAACAGCGGGCGCAAGAAGCGGCCGCCTCGCAGCAAGCCCAGGCAGCCGCCGGGCAGCTTGCCGAAAGCCGTCAGGAAGTGGCCCAGGCCGGTCAACCCGGCCAATCCGGGCAATCAGGCCAGACCGCTCAACAAGGCGGACAAGGTCAGGGTGAAGGCCAGGGTCAGGGGCAAGGCCAGGGCGACGGCCCGCAGGCTTTAGGCCAGAGCGAAGGCGGACAGCAAGGCGGCTTCGGCGGCCCCGGCCCCGGCGGCGGATCGGCCGAGAGCGTCTTCGTCCCCCCCTTCCGCGACCTCAGCGGCGAGGCGGGCATAGACATCGAACTGCCCGCCGAATGCCGGGCCAATCCGGCCGCCTGCGGCGCCCTCCTCAGCGAAATGCCGACGGAGTTCCGGCCGATGGGCAGCACCGTCCCCTATGCCCAGGTCTTCGGCGACTACCGCAACGCCGCCAGCGAAGCCCTCTCCGGCGATTACATCCCCCTCGGCATGAAGGGCTTCATCCGTGACTATTTTTCCTCTCTAGAACCCTGATCGTCGTGTACAATACTCATGGGGTGAATGAAATGATAAACCAGGTTTTGTTAGAAGGGTCGCTGCCTGAAATAAAAGGATTTTTAGACATCAGGCTTGAGCAACGAATCGAGATTAATGTCTCTGCCAGCCAAGCACAGCGGCAGGTGAACGAATTTGTCCATCTGGACGTAAGCACGCAACTACACGCGCAAACGCCCGTCTTGGTGGTCAGCCCAGAAGGCGACAGCTTTTGGCGCGTGCCGATTCATCTGACCCTGCCCGCGTTTGGCGACGTTGGCGAAGTGGGCTGCATCCAGGTCAATCCGCAAACCGGCCAGATAGATACGCCTCCATCCCTCCTGAGACAACTCAATGACAAAGCAGACGCCCTGGCTCTCCGTTTTACATCGCCAACAGCGCACACAGTCTGATTGTCTGGCCGTTTGCGTGCAAATGGTGATGGATTATCTGGGTTTTTCTTTCACCTATGACCAGATTTTCCAGTTGCTCGGTGTTCGCTCGTTTGGCGCTCCCTTTAGAAGCGTAAAACGGCTGGAAAGCACGTTGTTGGCTGTTACCATCGCTCATCTGGATCGGGCCGAAATTGCCGCGTATTTGGGTAGAGGATTGCCAGTCTTGGTTGGGATTCATACGGCCGATTTGCGCTATTGGTCCCAGTCTGTGGATCATGTCGTGGCCGTGGTTGGGCTGGATGAGACATACGTTTATGTGCAGGACCCAAGTCTGGCAGCGGGTCCGCAGGCGATCCCACTTGTAGAATTTGATTTGGCGCAGCTTGGTTTTGATTATCTGTGCGCTGTTTTTGAACGAACTGACGCAGCGTTGGATTGGAGATAAAGAACCTTATGTCGGAGACACCCGCAATCTCTGTAGAAAATTTCCGCGAAACGGCCGTTTCCATCGAAGCCGAAGTCGCCAAAGTCATCGTTGGGCAGCGGGACGTGGTGCGCCATGTGCTGATCGGCATTCTCAGCGGCGGCCATGTGCTGCTGGAGGGCGTGCCGGGGCTGGGCAAGACGATGCTCGTCCGCGCCTTCGCCCAGGCGATGAGCCTGCACTTCAGCCGCATCCAGTTCACCCCCGACCTGATGCCGGCCGATATCACCGGCACAGACATCATGGAAGAGGCGGCCGACGGCCGTCGCCAATTCCGCTTTCAACAAGGCCCCGTCTTCGCCAACCTCATCCTGGCCGACGAAATCAACCGGGCCACGCCGAAAACCCAATCCGCCCTGCTAGAAGCGATGCAGGAGCAGACGGTGACGGTCGCCAACCACACCTATCCTCTGCCCGCTCCCTTCTTTGTTCTGGCGACGCAAAACCCCATCGAGCAGGAGGGAACCTACCCGCTGCCAGAAGCGCAGCTAGACCGCTTTCTCTTCAAAATCAACGTCGGTTTCCCCTCGGCGGAGGAGTTGGCGGCCATTGTGACACGCACGACGGGCAAGGAGGTGGCGGTGGCGGAAACGGCCGTTTCCGGCCCCACCATCAGCGCCATGCAGCAGCTCGCCCGGCAAATCCCCATCGCCAACCCCGTCACCGACTACGTCAGCCGCCTCATCGTCGCCAGCCATCCCGGCAGCAGCCCCTCCGCCCTGACCAACAGCTACGTGCGCTACGGGGCCAGTCCGCGCGGGGCGCAGGCGCTCGTCCTCGGCGGCAAAATCACCGCCCTGCTCGATGGCCGCCTGAACGTGAGCTATGAGGACATAACGGCCGTTGCCCCCGCCGCCCTGCGCCACCGCCTCCTCCTCAACTTCGAGGGCCAGGCGGAAGGCATTCGGCCGGATGATGTGGTGGCCGATTTGATTGCCCAAGTGAAAAGAGAGTAAGGGAGATAGGGAGCAGGGGAGCAGAGGAGCAGGGGAGCGCTTTCT
>CAYONK010000340.1:0-5766 GCA_964405285.1 uncultured Ardenticatenaceae bacterium | reverse complement strand
AAACCTGTCAGGTCTGCTAAAATCCCGCCCAAAATCATTCAGGAGCAGTCAGGAACGGCCCCGAACCTGTTAGGAATCATCCAGGAGCATTTAGGAACGGTTGCGGAGCAGTTAGGAATCATTCAGGAGCTGTTAGGAACCGTTCAGGAGCTATTAGGAATCGTTCAGGAGGGGTTAGGAACGGTTGCGGAGCAGTCAGGAATCATCCAGAAGCGTTTATCGCCCGATTTTCATTGTATCGGGATAATTTTTAGGCCAGTTTCGGCCCCAATCAACCGTATGGGAGGTAAAGTTATGTCCAAACCAAGCAAAAGTATTGACCAACGCCTGTTAGATGCCCAATTAGCCATAGATAACAGCCTGAACAATCCCGTCATCTTAGACGCGGTGACGCTGTTTGGCTACGATCAGGCCCGCCTACAGACAGCCAAAGCGTTGTATAACGAGGTGCAAGCGCTGGTGACAGCGCAAAAGCGGGAATATGGCGAGCAGTATGAGGCAACGGCCGTTGTCCAAACCGCCTGGGATACCGCCGACCGCGCCTACAAAAATGCCCTCAAAATCGCCCGCGTTGTCTTTCGGGACAACGCCAAAGCGCAAGCGGCGTTGCAATTAGGCGGCAGTCGCAAAAAGAGTTTAAGCGGTTGGGTGGGGCAGGCGACGACCTTCTACACCAACTTACTCAACAACCCCGATCTATTAGCCGCCATGACCCCATATACCTACGATCAGGCCAAAGTAACGGCCGAGTTCGCCCTGGTGCAGGCGGTGATCAACGCCAACGCCGCCCAGGAAAAGGAGCGGGGCGAAGCGCAAGAAGCGACGAAAGTCCGCGACGCGAAGTTGGACGAGTTGGATCAATGGATGTCGGATTACAAAGCGATTGCTTCCGTGGCCCTTGCCGATTCGTCGCAAAGGTTGGAGCAGTTAGGTTTTGGCGCAGTGCCGTAAACAACTGAGGATTCGTATAAACTCAGTAGAGGCGACCCTTGTGGTCACCCCTGACTTTTAACGCAAAGGGGCAAATAAGCAAAGACGCAGAAGCTTTCCAGAAAACTTTGCGTCTTTTGCCCCTTTGCCCCTTTGCGTTAAAGTTTTTAGACCCATTCCCCGCCTACGGCAGCCAGGCGCGCCAGGTCGCTTCATTCGCCTCCACCCAGGCCCGCGCGGCCTCCGCTTCGCTCATCCCCCCGGCCAGCATAGAAAGCATCTCGATTTGCGCCTCGCTGCTGTAGTTCATATTCTTGAGGAAGGCATACACCGCCGCATCCTTCTCGGCCAGCTTCGCGCTCAAAATCTTGAAGAGGTGGTCTTCAGGGTAGGCGCAGTTGACCGCTTCCGGGTCGGCGTAGCAGGCATCGCTGTAGGGCGGCAGTTCCACCTGAACCAGATCGAGTTGCTGGAAGATGGCGTGCGGCGAGTAGAAGTAGAACAGCACCGGCTGGCGGCGGTTGTAGGCGGCCGTCACTTCGGCCAGCAGCGCGTCTTCGGAACCGGTCCAGACGACCTGGAAGGGCAGCCCCAGGTTGCGGATGATCGTTTCGTCATACTGCACCCAACTGGGATCGGCGCCGAGGAAACGGCCGTTTACCCCCGTTTCCGCCGCCCCAAATTCCGCCGCCACATCCCTGAATCCCTCCCAGGAAGCCAGCGCCGGATTGTCCTCCACCACATAACGCGGCACATACCAGCCAATCTCGCCCACCGGACCCAACGGCCCGCCATCTTCGACGGTTCTCAGGCTGTTGATGTATTCCGCAATCCGTTCGCTGTGCCCGGAAGGCCACACTTCCAGACTGGCGTCCGCATTCCCGGCAGCGATGGCGTCCCACTGCACATTTTCGTCCAGGGCGACAATCTCCACCCGGTTGCCCAGCTCTTGCTCAATGATCAGCTTCGCCACCTGCGCGTTCAAGGAAGAAGCCGGCCAGGGATTTTCCACCAGCGTAATCGTCGCCTGCGCCTCATCGCCGCCACCACAAGCCACCAGCAGCGCCAGCAGCAAAATAGACATCAGTAAAACCAATTTTCTCATCATAATCTATCTCCTTTCCCAGTTAAAAACGAAAATCAGAACTGAGATTGGAGATTGGAGATTGACCAAATCTCCAATCTCCAATCTCCTTTGGGCTATTTCATAGCTTTTCAGAAAAACATTTTGGTTGGTAGGGGCGACCCTTGTGGTCGCCCTCTTTGGCAGGGCGGGCACAAGGCCCGCCCCTACAAAATCACTATCTGAAAAACTATAGTTAGAAATCACGGTCAGTTTTGTAAGCCAACCCCTGCGTGATCCGGTCCAGCACAATGGCGCACAAGACGATGGCCAACCCCGCCTCCACACTGCGCCCTAAATTATCGTTGGCGAAGCCCTGAACCACCTCCGCCCCCAGGCCGGTCGCGCCCACCAACCCGGCGATGATCACCATCGCCAGGGCCATCATGATCGTCTGGTTGACGCCGAGCATCATGGCCGGGAAGGCGAGCGGAATCTCCACTTTGCGCAGCTTTTGCCAGGAAGTGGAGCCAAAGGAGGCGGCCGATTCTACCAGGGCCGGGTCCACGCCGCGCACCCCGGCGTTGGTCAGCCGAATGACGGGCACGATGGCGTATAGCACCGAGGCGATCAATCCGGCCACGTTGCCGGAGCCAAAGAGCATGATCACCGGGACCAGATAGACAAAAATCGGGATGGTCTGCAAGAAGTCGAGCAGTGGGCGCAGCGCTCTGTCTAGCCGGTCGCTGTGCGCCGCCCAGAGGCCGAGGGGGATGCCGGCCGTCACGCAAATCGCCACCGCCACAACAGTTTGCACCAGCGTATCCATCGCGTATGTCCACATGCCGATGAGGCCGATGAGCAGCATCAAGGTTCCCGTTTTCAGGCTCAGCCGCCAGCCGCCCGCCACGTAGCCCAGGGCGGCGAAGATGAAGACGATCAGGCTCCAGGGCAATTGCTCCATCATCAGCCGTTGCAGCGGTTGAAAGACCTGGAGGATGAGGAAATCGCGCAGCGGGCCGGTCCCCAGGCCGGTGTTGCCGATGGTGTAGAGGTTGATCTGCATCCACTGCACCAGGGCGTCTACCGGCTGGCGGATGTCCAGGCGCAGGGCGGCGGGGAAATCGCCCACGCCAACCAGCCGCAGGAGCAGGGTGAGCAGGAGTAGGGTGAGGAGGATGGCGGGCCAAACGGCCGTTTCTCCCACCCATCGCCCCCCGGTCAGCCGCCGCAGAAGCTGGTTGAGGGAAACGGCCGTTTGCCAGCCCAGCCGGTAGACCCAATCAAGCGCCGCCTCGATCCCCATCACCAGCCGGTAGCCGCGCCACTTTTCGCCGAACAGGCGGAACCCGCTGAAAGCGCGTTCGCTCTGCCGCTCCATCGTCGCCAGCCCGGCCGTCAGCCGGTCCAGCAAAATCGCCAGCAGCACAATCGCCAGCCCCGCCTCCAACGCCGCCCCCACCTGCAAGCGGCGCAGCGAGCGCAGCACCACATTCCCCAACCCGCCCGCGCCGATCAGGGCGGCGATCACCACCATGCTCAAGGCCATCATGATCGTCTGATTAACGCCCACCATGATGGTCGGCAGCGCCAGGGGCAGCTTCACCTTGCGCAGCATTTGCCGGTCGGTGGAGCCGAAGGATTGGGCCGCCTCCACCACGTCTTCGGAGACGCTGCGCAGCCCCAGGTTGGTCAGGCGGATGGCCGGGGGCAGGGCGTAGATGATGGTGGCGATGATGCTGGGAACCCGCGCCACGCCGAAGAAGAGCAGCACGGGAATCAGGTAGACGAAGGCGGGCATGGTCTGCATGGTGTCCAGAATGGGGCGCAAGACGCGCTCTACCCGGTCGTCGCGGGCGGACCAGATGCCCAGGGGGATGCCGATGGAGAGGGAGAAGAGAACGGCCGTTGTCATCAGCGCCAACGTCTGCAAACTCTCCGCCCACAGGCCAAACAGGCCGAGCGGCAGCAGGCAGGCCAGCGTCAGCAGCCCCAGGCGCAAGCCGCGAATCCGCTCCGCCAGCAAGAAAAAGGCCAGGACCACCACCGGCCAGGGCAGCCAGAGCAGAAAATCCTCCACCCGGCGCAGGAAGAAATCAATCCCGCCGCTCAATGGCGTAAAGAAATAGAGAAACAGCCAATGGCTGTTCCGGTTCACCACCACCCAGCGCTTCGCCTCGTTCAATGGCTCCCGCAGCCCGATATGCCATGACTCCGGGAAAACGGCCAAAGCGTCAATCCACAGGCTCAGCAGCCAGACGATCAACGCGCCGAGGGCGAACAGCCCCAGGCCAAGCGCCCAGGGATTACTCCGCGCCGGAGCGCGTTTTAACAGGCCAGCGAAGGAAGCCATGGTCAACTCTCTGCCAGGGCCAGCAGCACAGTCCGCCGGTCTACCAGGCCGATCACGTCTCCGGCGCTGTTGGTCACGGGCAGATGGACCTCGCTGCTCAACACGTGGGGGATGATCGCTTCCAGGGTGGTGTGGTGGGGAACGGCCGTTTCCCCCGCCCACGTCAGCCCATTCAACGGCAGCATGATAGATTCGGCCGTCAGCACCTTCGCGCGCGGCACATCCCGCGTGAACTCCCGCACATACTCATTGGCCGGATGGGCCACAATCTGCTGCGCCGTGCCCACCTGCACAATCGCCCCATCCTTCATGATGGCGATCCGGTCGCCCAACTTTATCGCTTCCAAAAAATCGTGGGTGATAAAAATAATCGTCTTGTGCAGCGTCTTTTGCAGGCGCAGCAGCTCATGCTGCATCTCCCGGCGGATCAATGGGTCTAAGGCGCTGAACGGCTCATCGCAGAGCATAATCTCCGGCTCCACCGCCAGGGCGCGGGCCAGCCCCACCCGCTGCTGCATCCCCCCGCTCAACTCACGCGGATAGCGCTGCTCCCAGCCTTCCAACCCCACCAATTCCAACACCTGCCGCGCCTTCGCCCGCCGCTCCGCCTGCGAGACGCCGCGCACCTCCAGGCCATAGCTCACGTTGTCCAGCACCCGCCGGTGGGGGAAGAGGCCAAAGCGTTGGAAGACCATGCTTACCGTGTGGCGGCGCAGGTGGCGCAGCGCCTTCTTATTCATTTTGGTCACGTCTTCCTGGTTGATGAAGATTCGGCCGGCCGTCGGCTCAATCAGGCGCGAGAGGCAGCGGATCAGCGTAGATTTGCCGCTGCCGGAAAGCCCCATCACTACAAAAATCTCTCCCTGAGCTACTTCCAACGACACATCGCGCACCGCTGCCACGTGCCCTGTTTCGCGTAGAATCTTTTCCGCAGAAGCCTCGCCGCTCATTGTCCGTAGCACATAGCGCGGGTTCGGGCCAAAAATTTTCCAGACGTGCTGTAATTGAACTTTACTCATAAGTTTGCGTCAGTTGCCAGGATGTCTGCCCAATTCTAGCAGGCTGTCGGCGAAAGCGTAATAGGATAGGGGTTTTTGGGCGGGGAGCAATTTGTCGCATTGCCTGAATAAAGCGGGGCGAGGCAGGGATTCAGGAGAGGATACCATAGAAAATCCGCAGATTGGCGCTGTTTCGCAGATTCTCACCTCTTAATCTGCGTTAAGCCTTTGCCCGGCTCAGGCGCAATCTGCGGATCGGTTTTTAACAGACCCGAAGGGTTTTGGAAACCCTTCGGGTCTACTATAGGTTAGAACAAACCAACAACCTTCCCTGTTTCCAGGTCCAGGTCAATGTCGTAATAGGCCGGCCGGGTCGGCAAGCCAGGCATCGTACTCATCGCCCCCAGGAGTGGGTAGATGAA
>CAYONK010000339.1:0-5779 GCA_964405285.1 uncultured Ardenticatenaceae bacterium | reverse complement strand
ATTCTAATTTTCCGCCCACAAGGTCTGATCGGCGAAAAATTAGCGGAAAAGAAGGCGTAAAGGAGCAATCTCATGGCCCAAGTTGCAACCTTCGGAAAAGCGATTCGTTTTGGCCTGATTGCCGGGGCGGTGGCCTTGAGCGTGAGCGCCATCGGTATGGTGCAGACCTTCGACGAGCGCGATATTATCACTGGTATCTTGACGCTGGGGCAGCTGTTGCTGTTCAGCGCGGCGTTGATCGCCGGTTATTTCTCCTGGGAGCGTTCTGATGAGGTATCGGTGGGTGGAGCGATTTTGCGTGGGGGGATCGCCGGGGTGTTAACGGCCGTTCCCGTCATCGCCCTCATCCTCCTCACCCAGGTCTGGACCACCATCCGCCAATCCTTTGTCAACATCTCCCCGGCCCTGATCAACATCCTCACTTTTGAGCAAGGGCCAACCACCGGCAGCCTGATCCTGTTAGGCGTGATGACTGCGCTGGGGCTTATCGGCGCGGCCTTCGATTTGCTGCCCAAGCGGGTGCAAAAGCCGCTGCTCTATGGCCTGCTCTGGACGCTGGCGATTGGCCTGATGTCGGAGATTTTGCTGCTGATTTTGCGCCCCCACATGTCACGTGATGTCTTGGGGTTTTTGTTTGGCGCGAAGGGGATTACGGTGGAAACGGCCGTTATCATCTTCATCCTCACCAGCCTCGGCAGCGCCCTGTGGGATAGCGGCGGCAAACAACGCCTCGCCGAACGACGCGCCACCCTCTCCGATTCGCAAAACAAACGAGTTAACCAGGCGGGTCTGGCCCTCTTCGCCATCGCCATCCTCATTTTGCCGCGCATCCTGGGAACCTATCTCACCGAAGTCGCCGATGTCGTCGGCATCTTCATCCTCATGGGTCTGGGGCTGAACATCGTCGTCGGCTTCGCCGGGCTGCTCGACCTCGGTTACGTCGCCTTCTTCGCCATCGGGGCCTACACCATGGGCCTGCTCACCTCCGAAGGACACCTGGGCGTCGCCGGTTTCACCTTCTGGCAGGCGCTCCCCTTCAGCGTCATCACCGCCTCCATCGCCGGCATTCTCCTCGGCATCCCCGTCTTACGGATGCGCGGCGACTACCTGGCCATCGTCACCCTGGGGTTCGGCGAGATCATCCGCGTCCTCGTCGTCTCCGACGTGTTAAAGCCATTCATCGGCGGGGCGCAAGGTATTTTACAAATCCCCAAGCCAGAGCTGTTCGGCTTCACCTTCGTCCAGCCAGAGCATTTCTACTACATCATCCTGGCGGGCTGCCTCATCGCCGTCTTCGTCGCCTCCCGCCTGCGCGATTCGCGGCTCGGCCGGCAATGGATCGCCCTGCGCGAAGACGAAGACGTGGCCGAAGCGATGGGCATCCGCCTGGTCAACGCCAAACTGCTGGCCTTCGCCATCGGCGCCGCCTTCTCCGGGCTGGCCGGGGCGATCTTCGCCTCGCGCCTCGGCTCCATCTTCCCCCATAGCTTCAATTTGCTCATCTCCATCAACGTGCTTTGCCTGATCATCGTCGGCGGCATTGGCAGCCTGCCCGGCGTCGCCGTCGGCGCGTTGGTGCTGGTGGGTCTGCCGGAACTGCTGCGCGAATTCGCCGAATACCGCCTGCTGTTCTACGGCGTGCTGCTCATCGCCACCATGCTGCTGCGCCCGGAGGGTCTCTGGCCCTCCCCCATCCGCCAGCGCGAACTGCACGAACACGAGCATCAGGCCCACGCCAGGCCCGAAGAAGCCTGACCAACAACCAGCAACTAGCAACTAACGACCAGAGACTAAGCCATGACAAACATTCTCGAAACAACCAAAGTCACCAAACGATTTGGCGGGTTGGTGGCAGTGAACAACCTCAGTTTTCACATCCCGGAGCGGGCGATTATCAGCATCATCGGGCCGAACGGGGCGGGGAAGACGACGTTTTTCAACTGCATCACCGGCTTTTACCAGATTGACGAGGGGGATATTGTGTTCGACGGCCGTTCCATCAAAGGCCGCACCCCCGACCAGATCGCCCTGCGCGGCATCTCCCGCACCTACCAAAACATCCGTCTTTTCAGCTCCATGACCGCCATCGAAAACATCCTCGTCGGCATGGAGCCGCAGCTTCATTCCAACTGGGTCGGATCCCTCTTCCACACCCCTTCCACCATGCAAGAAGAGCGCGATGCTGTCGTCGAAGCCAACCGCCTGCTCGCCTTCTCCGGGCTGCGCGGCAAAGGAGACGTTCTGGCCCGCAACCTACCCTATGGCGACCAACGGCGACTGGAGATCGCCAGAGCCTTAGCCAGCAAACCCAAACTGCTGCTGCTCGATGAGCCAACAGCCGGGATGAACCCCCGCGAAACGGCCGAGACCACCACCTTCATCCAAAAAATGCGCGATGAACTCGGCATCACCATCCTTCTCATCGAACACGACATGCGCGTTGTTATGGGCATCTCCGAAAACATCACCGTGCTGGACTACGGCAAGAAAATCGCCGAAGGTATACCGGCCGAGATCCAAAGCAACCCCCAAGTGATCGAAGCCTACCTGGGCCGGGGCGCGGCCGCCAGCGCCACCATCACCATCCCCGCATAGTGTAGAGCGTAGAGATAGAGCAAGACTCTACACTCTATCTCTACACTCAGGAGTCACACAGATGGCCTTACTTGAAGTCACCAACCTCCACGCCTACTACGGCAACATCCATGCCCTCAAAGGCATCTCCCTCACCGTAGACAAGGGTGAAATTGTCACCCTCATCGGCGGCAACGGCGCGGGCAAAACCACCACCCTGCGCACCATCTGCGGCCTGCTGCGGCCGGAAAAAGACGCCATCAAACTGGCAGGCGAAGATTTGAGCCAGTACAAAGCGCATCAATTGGTCAGCAAAGGCATTGCCATGGTCCCCGAAGGGCGCGGCGTCTTCGCCAAACTTACCGTCGTGGAAAACCTGGAAATGGGCGCATTCCACCGCAAGGACAAAGAAGGCATCGTCGCCGACATGGAAAAAATCTACGCTCTCTTCCCCCGCCTGGCGGAACGGAAAAAACAGCTTGCCGGGACGATGAGCGGCGGCGAGCAGCAAATGCTGGCGATGGGTCGCGCCCTCATGTCTCGACCAAACGTCCTGCTGCTGGATGAGCCTTCGATGGGACTGTCGCCGGTGTTGGTGGAAGCCATTTTCGACACCATCACCGAGGTGAACAAGGCCGGGACCACTGTTCTGTTGGTCGAACAAAACGCCCACATGGCCTTACAAGTGGCCCATCGCGGCTATGTGCTGCAAACCGGGGCCATAGTCCTCAGCGATTCGGCGCTAGAGCTACAGCGTAATCCGATGGTGCAGAAGGCGTATTTAGGCATTGATTAAGGGAGATTGGGGATTGGAGATTAGAGATTGGAGATTGCCAATCTCTAATCTCCAATCTCCGTCTCCTCCTCAAATTTTCCCATGAACGTGCGATTTCTTTCTGCGAACGAGGTGCGGCAGGCGCTGCCGATGGCTGAAGCGATTGCCGGGATGAAGGCGGCTTATGCCGAATTGTCCACCGGCCGGGCGGTCGCGCCCATCTGGGCATTCCGGACCATGGCGGCACAACGCTGGTCATGCCGGCCTATTTGCCGGAGGCTTCGGCCCTGGCGGTGAAGATTGTCTCGGTGTTTCCGCGTAACGCGGCGCGGGGCGAGCCGGTGATTTATGGCCTGGTGTTGGTCTTGGAAGCGAGCAGCGGACGGCCGTTAGCCATCCTCGAAGGCGGCGCATTAACCGCCATCCGCACCGGGGCCGCCTCCGGGGCGGCCACCGACATCCTGGCCCGGCCGGAAGCCAGCGTCGTCGCGCTGATCGGCAGCGGCGCGCAGGCGCGGACCCAATTAGAAGCTGTCTGCACTGTGCGCCCGATCCGCGAAGTGCGGCTCTATGGCGTCAATCGGGAGCAGGCGGCCGAATTCGCCGCCGAGATGGCCGGCCGAGGCCCCATCCCGCCCACCATCCATCTGACCGATTCACCCGATGAGGCAGTGCAGGGCGCGGACGTGATTTGCGCGGCTACCAGTTCGGCGACGCCGGTGTTCAACGGCCGTTCCCTCTCCCCCGGCGCCCACATCAACGCCATCGGGGCCTACCTGCCCAGTATGCGCGAGGTGGACACGGAGACGGTGCGCCGTTCGCTGGTGGTGGTGGATGCGAGAACGGCCGTTCTCGCCGAAGCCGGCGACCTGATCATCCCGATCCAACGGGGCGAGATTGAGGCGGGCCACATTCACGCCGAACTGGGCGAGATTGTGGCCGGGCAAAAGCCGGGCCGGACCAGTCCGCAGCAGATCACCTTCTTCAAATCTGTCGGGCTGGCGGTGCAGGACGCGATGGCGGCGCAGATTGCCCTGCGGAACGCGGAAGCGGCCGGGCTGGGGAAAGAGATAGAATTGTGAATTGTGAATTGTGGATTGTGAATTGTGAATTGGGGGGCGTGGGGCGGCTTGTCTCCTCTTTTTTCTTTGCGTTCTCCGCGCCTCTCCGCGCCTCTGCGGTTTAAACAAAGATGATGGAGCTACCAGGACAGGCGGAAGTGGTGGTGATTGGCGGTGGGGTGATGGGGGCCAGCGTGGCCTATCACCTGGCGCTGCGCGGTCAGAAGAATGTGGTGCTGCTGGAAAAGCAGCCTTTTTTTGGTCTGGGGGCGACCGGCCGCTGCGCCGGGGGCATCCGCTACCAGTTTAGCACGGAGATTAATGTGCGGCTGTCGCAGCTCAGCCTGCCGATGTTGCAACGCTTTGAGGCGGAGACGGGGCAGGCGATTGATTTGCACTGGTGTGGCTACCTCTTTTTGCTGACCAATGAGCGAGACGTAGCCGCCTTCCGGCGCAACATCGCCCTGCAAAACAGCCTGGGCGTGCCGACGGAACTGCTTTCGGGCGACGAGGTGCGCCGCCGCCTGCCCTTATTGGCGGCCGATGATGTGTTGGCCGCCGCCTTTCACGCCGGGGATGGATTGGCGGACCCGCATGGTGTGGTGGCAGGTTATATCTCCGCCGGGCGGCGGTTGGGGGTGACGGCGCTGACGGAAACGGCCGTTACCCGCATCCTCACCCAAAATGGCCGGATAACCGGCGTAGAGACAGAACGTGGCTCCATCGCCTGCCCGGTGGTGGTGAACGCCGCCGGACCCTGGGCCGGGTTGGTCAGTGAAACAGCGGGGGTGGGGCTGCCGATAACGGCCGTTCGCCGCCAGATGCTCACCACCACCCCCATGCCCGACATCCCGGCCGATTTCCCCTTCGTCATAGACTTCGCCCAAAGCCTCTACTTCCACCGCGAAGGCGAAGGGCTGCTCACCGGCATGTCCAACCCCGCCGAGCCGCCCGGCTTCGACGAAGCGGTAGACGACGATTGGGAAGAGCGGCACATGGAGGCGGCCATCAGCCGCCTGCCACTATTGGCCCACGCCGGGCGACTCTCCGGCTGGGCCGGGCTATACGAGATCACCCCGGACGCCCACCCGATCATCAGCGCGGTCCCGGAACTGCCCGGCTACTACGTGGTGGGCGGCTTCTCCGGGCACGGCTTCATGCACGGCCCGGCTGCCGGCCTGCTGCTGGCGGAGATCATCCTGGACGGCCAGGCCACCACGTTAGACATCTCATCCCTCGCTTACCAACGTTTCGCCGAAAGACGCCTGATTCAAGAGTATAATGTGGTTTAGGCTCGTGAGCCGTAAGCCGTGAACCGTAAGCCGTTTTCCGTGTACGGACCACGGACCACGGACCACGGACCACGGAC
>CAYONK010000338.1:0-5807 GCA_964405285.1 uncultured Ardenticatenaceae bacterium | reverse complement strand
CTGTTGCCCTGATCGCGCCAAACCAGATTGGCGCGTTAGCTATAGACGTGCAGGCGCTGATCCAGCAGGTGGTTGAACAGATAGAAGGTCAGCTTGTCGAGCCGATCATCATCTTTGGTTATGAATTTGAGTTGGCCATCCTGGTTGATATGTTTCCGGCCATCTCCGCCGACCTGATCCGGCCGGATATCGTCATCCAATGGTTCCGCGCCGCATCCACCAATTTGGGATGGATTTTGGTCATTTTGGTGACAACCTATTACTTATTGCAGGATTGGCCTCGGCTGCGTGACTGGGTGATCGGTCTGGCTCCGCAAGATTACCAGGGAGATTCGCACCGCCTGTACCTGGAGATTCGTGGCGTTTGGCAACGCTACTTACGCGGCCAATTGCGGCTCTCTTTGTTGGTGGGTCTGCTGACCGGCTTGCTGTTGTTGATAGTTGGGATGCCCGGAGCGATCACTTTTGGCATTCTGGCTGCCATTTTCGATGTTATTTTGACGATTGGGCCGCTGTTTGTGATGACTGCGGCGGCGATTGTGGCTTATTTTGCCGGCTCCACTTTTCTGCCGCTAGAACCGCTCTGGTTTACCTTGCTGGTTCTGACTATTTTTAGCCTGGTACAAACGGTTGAGAACATCTGGTTGCGACCGCGTATTATGGGGCAGTCGTTGAATTTGCATCCGGGGGTTGTGTTTGTGGCAATTATTGGGTCGTTGTCGTTGGCGGGGATTTTAGCGGCGTTGATTGTGGTGCCGGTGGTGAAGTCAACGGCCGTTATCGGCCGCTACATCCACGCCAAAATCATGGACATCCCCCCCTGGCCGGAAGATGAGATCATCACCGAACTCAGCCCGCCCCCAACGGTCCCATTGGAAACCAGCCAGCCACCCGAAGTTAAAGAAGCAGAACGCCCCACTCCCCGCCGGAAGCCTTCCCCCGACCCCCTGTAACAAAAAAGACCAGAGGCTCAGTAGATCGAATGATCATCTGTTGATCCGCAGATTTCGCAGAACTCAGGACATGTTCCGCGAAATCTGCGCCATCTGCGGATCAGTTTTTTCAATCTACCAAGAGCAGAGACTGGCGATTCCCCAATCTCCAATCTCCAATCTCCCACTTACAGCTTCGTCAGAATCTCCGGCCCCTTCCTGGTAATAGCCAGGGTATGCTCAAATTGCACCGAAAGCGAGCCATCGGCCGTGATCACCGTCCAGCCATCCTTCAGCAACACCCAATCCGGCGCTCCGGCGTTGAGCATCGGCTCGATGGTGAAGGTCATGCCCGGCCGGATTTTCGGACCATTGGTCTCTTGCCGCACATGGGAAATAGAGAGCGGCTCGTGCAGCACCCGGCCGACGCCATGCCCGCCCCACTCGCGCACAACCGAAACCCCCTGCCTGTCGGCGTAATCGTGAATCGCCCGGCCGATGTCGTTGAGATAATGGCCCGGCTGCGCAGCGGCAATGCCGACTCGCAGCGCCTCCTGACCGATGGCCAACAATCGTTCCGCCTGGGGAGAGACGCTCCCTACCGGAAACGTAACGCAGGCATCGCCGCAGTACCCCTTGTATTTCAGGCCGATGTCAATGCCCACCACATCGCCTTCTTTTAAGTAGCGCTCATTCGGCAGCCCATGACAAATTTCGTGGTTCACCGAGGCGCAAATGACGCCGGGGAAGGGGGGATGGTTGGTAGCGCTACCGCGATACCCTTTGTACAACGGCTCCGCTCCAGCATCAGCGATGTACTTCTCCACCATTTGATCGAGCGCCAACAGGCTGGCGCCTGGTTTGATATTCTCAGCCAATAACGCAAAGCATTCGGCCACCATTCGCCCGGAAACACGCATCCGAGCAATCTCTCGTTCACTTTTCAAATAAGCCCGCATGGGTACGGTTCATCTCCTCAATCAATCTTGCGCAGCACCAACAAGCATAGGCCCAGTTTGCGCATCGCAACCTATCATACCTGAGAGCGGGCAAATTGACAGCATTCAGGAGATCGTGACTTTTATCCGGGATGGCTGTGCCAGAAATCATTGCCAAACGGCCGTTCTTTGCCTTATAGTACAGGTGTAATCTTTGTACCGGGTTACGGGAGTGGGCACACGCCCAAAGGAGATACCTGTCATGTACCAGAAAATCCTTGTCCCTCTGGATGGCTCGGAACGGGCCGAAGCGATTCTGCCCCACGTCATCGAGATTGCCCGATGTAGTCAGGGGTCCATCCTCCTCCTCCAGATCATCGAGCCGGAACCGCTGCTCGTCAGCCCTTACGATCCGCTTACCATCCGCGAATCCGACGAAGCCATTGCCCGGCACATGAGTGAAGCAAAAGCATATCTGCAAGCGGAGTGCAACCATTTGCACAAGCTGGGTCTGAGAGCAGAATGTCTGGTAGAACATGGCCCTGTCGTGGAGGCAATCCTGGGGGTAGCCAACATCCGGGCTGTTGATTTGATCGCTATGGCCAGTCATGGTCGCACCGGTCTGGCCCGCGTCTTGTTTGGCAGCGTAGCTACCGGCATCCTGCAAAAAGCGCAGCAACCTTTATTGCTCATCCGCGCCAAATAAGGATTCGATTTATGAAACGATTGTCTGTCATCGCCCTTGTGATTTTGTTGGGTCTGCTCGCGCCGTTAACGGCCGTTGCCCAGGCCCCGGCCCAGGCTCCCATCGTCCAGGCCATTCTCTTCTATTCGCCCACCTGCCCCCACTGCCACACCGTCATAGACCGGGTGCTGCCGCCGCTGGCCGACCAATACGGCGACCAGTTGCAAATCCTGGGGATTGACACCTCCCACGCCATTGGCGGCGCCCTCTACCAGGCCACCATCGAACATTTCAATGTCTCGGCGCAGCGGCGCGGCGTGCCAACCATGGTGGTGGGCGACGTGGTGCTGGTGGGCGGGCTAGAGATACCGGAGCAACTGCCCGGCCTGATCGAGGCCGGGTTAGCCGCCGGAGGGGTGGGTTGGCCCGCCATCCCCGGCCTGGCTGAAGCGGCGCCCAACCTGCCCCCTTCGGCCGATCCCTCCATCGCCCAGACTGCCGCGCCAACGGCCGTTCCCGCCCCCGTCGCAGCCCCAGAGCCAGGCACAACCCTCAGCCTGGGCGAAATTGACACCAGCGGCATGGCCGAAGCCGCCCCCGCCCCTGCCGATCCGGTGGGCATGGCCATTGGCTGGCTGGTGCTGCTTGGGCTGCTAGGGGCGTTGGTCTATAGCCTTTGGCGCTCCATTCGGGCCATGCCCACCATCCCGGATCGGCTGGCCGACCCGGAGGCCAGGCTGGTGCAGACGCTGGCTGTACCGATTTTGGTGGTCGTGGGATTGGTCGTCGCCATTTACCTCTCTTACGTGGAGGTAAACCAGGTAACGGCCGTTTGCGGACCCATCGGCCATTGCAACCTGGTGCAAAGCAGCGATTACGCCGAGATTATGGGGTTGCCGGTGGCTATTCTGGGCGTCGTCAGCTACGTCGCAATCGGGCTGTTATGGCTCTTCCAACGGCCGTTAAACGAAAAGTTCAACAACCTCGGCGTCTACGGTTTACTGGTGCTGACCTTTGTCGGCACACTCTTTTCCATTTACCTTACTGTCGTGGAGCTGGTCGTCATCGAAGCAGTGTGCGCCTGGTGCCTGACCTCGGCCATCGTCACCGCCCTCTTATTTGTGATCGTTGTGACGCGGCTGACAGAACGGCCGTCGGCCGACCAACCCGGCATCCCGGCCAGCGCCTGACATAATGAGGAAATTGGAGATTGGTGATTGTTTCAGTCTCTAATCTCCAATCTCCTTCACCCGCATTCCTTCGGAGGTGAATCATGGCGCAAATAAGCAATGGTAATAATCATCTGGTAAAGCCTGCCGAACGAAACGGCGCAATGGAAACCCGGCTGCTGGCCCGCTACGTCGGCTTTTTAGCCGTACTCACCGGGCTAATCTACCTGCGCGTCATCGCGGTAGAAAGCAGCGCCAGCCTGCGCACCGGCCAATGGGGGCAAGAGAACGTCCTCCTCTTCGGCCTGATCGCCGCCGCCATCCTCGCCCTCCTCTGCGCCTGGCGCTGGGAAGCCGCAGGCGGCCTGATCGCCGCGCTCGCCGCGCTGGCTATCGCCTTCCTGGCCTTCCGCGCCCATCCTGAGCATCGCTGGTTCGCCGCCTTTGCCTACAGTTCCCCCTTCCTGATCACCGGTGGGCTTTTCCTCGCCTGCCACCAGCGACGGGCAAACTAAAATCGTTCAGCCTCCCTGCGGCTGGACACGGATTCACACAGATTTTTCTCCTTCAATCTGTGTTCATCTGTGAAAATCTGTGTCCCTTATGTTCGGGGGCTGAATACTTACGATTAGAGAGTGAAGATCGGCGCGATCAATTTCACTCTCTAATCCTCTTCACGGTTCGATCAATTCTGCGCCCGCCAGGGCATTTTGGTGTGCCGACTCACCTTGTTTGTGTATTCTTTCACAATGAAGGAGGTCTGTCACGCTATTCCCGTGACAAGTGTCACTGTGCGAGTTTAGGCATATCTCGTAACGTATGCACAGGAGGTATTGGCTATGCTGCTGAACCTGTTTCTGGTAATTGCCACTGTCTTATGCGCCTGGCAAGCCTTACGCACAAAAGAAATTTTAACCGCCGCCATCTGGCTGGCCTGCGCCAGCGCGTTGGTGGCGGTGCTGCTCTACGCCCTCGGCGCGCCGGAAGTGGCGGTGATTGAGTTGAGCGTCGGCGCCGGGTTGGTGACAGTGCTGTTCGTCTTTGGCATCACCATCGCCGGGGAAGAGGAGATGGGCGAACGCCCGGCCGTCGTCTGGACGCTGGCGGCCAGCCTGATCATCGCGGCGATGGGGTTGATTGCCTGGTTTGCCCTGCCGCTGGGCGAGGCGACAACGGCCGTTTCCACTGAACCCTCCTTCTCCATCACACTCTGGGAGATGCGCGGGCTGGATATGCTGGTGCAAGTCGGCCTGATTTTTGCCGGGGTGCTGGGGGTGCTGGGCATATTGGCTGAGCGGGAAACGGCCGTTGAACGCGCCCGCAGCGGCCAAATCGGCGTCACCACCCTGCCCAAACCCGTCACCATCATCGAAGGGCAGCCGGAAAAAACTCCGGTCAAGGAGGTCCACGCATGAGCGCCGAACTTACGATTATCGCCGCCGGTGTCCTCGGCCTGGTCGGGGTCGGGTTCTATGGGCTGTTGACGGTGCGCAACCTGTTCCAGGTGATCATCGCCCTGCAACTGGCCGTCAAAGGGGCGATCATCGCCCTGGTGCTGGCCGGGAAGATGAGCGGCCAGATCAACCTGGGGCAAAGCCTGGCCCTCACCGTCATCGTCGCCGATACCATTGTGGCCGTCGTCGGCCTGGCTCTGGCTGTGCAGGTGAAACGGCACACCGGTTCCCTGGACGTGCAGAAGCTGTCCACATTGCGGAGGTAGCCCATGAGCGCCTGGTTGATCGCTTTAACCATTGGTCTTTCCTGGCTCGGCGCGGTCGTCGTCTGGCTGGTCGGCGATAAACGGCCGCGGCAGCAGCACGCCCTGGCCGTCCTCTTTTCCGTCGCGGCCGGGCTGGCCGCCCTCGCCCTCATCCCCAACACCAGCGATCAGGCGGTGATTCGCCTGGAAGCAGGCGCGGCCTTCGGCGCGTTTACCTTCGTGCCGGATGGCCTGGGCGTCTTTCTCGCGGTGGTGGCGACAGTGATCGGCAGTCTGGCCGTCATTTTTTCCACCAGCTACATGCGCGGTGAGGCGCAGTTGGGGCGCTATTACGCCCTGGTGCTGCTCTTCATCGGCTCGATG
>CAYONK010000337.1:0-5814 GCA_964405285.1 uncultured Ardenticatenaceae bacterium | reverse complement strand
GCTGCTTCGCCCGCCAGAGCAGGCGGTATTGGCGCAAACGGCCGTTTTCCCCGCCGAATTTAGCCGCGCCGCCGCCCTGTCCATCACCCACGCCAGCCTGGGCGACCTGATGGCTCTGGTTGATAAATCGCTGCTGCGCCCGGTGCAGTCGGGCCGCTACCTGATGCATGGGCTGGTCCGCCAATATGCGGCGGCGCAGTTGGCCGGGCGCGCGGGAGAGGAAACGGCCGTTGCCGCCCGGTTCGTCCACTACTTCGCCACCTTCATGCAGCAGCGGCTGGGCGAGATGGACGGCCCACAGCAAATTGCCGCGCAGCAAGAGGTGCGCCAGGAGCTAGACAACGTGCGCCAGGCGTGGCGGCTGGCCGGAGAAGCCCAGGACGAAGCCGCCCTGAGCGCCCTGGCCGAACCGCTAGGCCGCTTTTGCGACGACCAGGGCTACCACCAGGAAGGAGTCGAGTTATTCACCGCCGTCGCAGACTTACCCGGTCTGTCGCCGGAATGCGCCACCCGGCTTCGCCTCTGGCTCGGCTTCTTCCACTATCGCCTGGCCCATTACCCACAAAGCCAGGCCCTTCTGACGCAAGCTCTGGCAGATGAGGCAGGGTTGACGCCGCCAACGCGCTCATTCGGCCATTACGTCTTGGGCTGTCTGCTGCTGGAATGGGGCCAATTGGAAGCAGCGCAGCGCCAGTTACAGACGGCGGCCGCTCTGGCCGAAGCGGCGCAAAACAGCATCGCCCAGGCCAATACCTTCACCTCGCTCGGCCGATTGCATGAGTTGATCGGGCAATATGACCAGGCGCGGGAGATGCTGCTGCGCAGCCTGGCCTTGAAACGGCAGGCTGGCGCGCCCCGCCCCATCGCCAATTCGCTGAACAATCTGGCGCTGCTGCTGCAACGCCAGGGGGAGAATGAAGCAGCGCGGCGTCATTTGCAGGAGTCGCTCTCCATCGTCGAAGCGTTGGGCAATCAACCGGACATCGGCGCGGCGCTGGCCAATCTGGGCATGGTGGAGGTGAGCCTGCGCCGGTATGAAAGCGCGGCGGCGCTGTTGCGGCAGGCGCTGGCCATCCAGGAGAAGATGGGCAACCGCGCCCGTATGGCCATCGCCCTGAACAATTTAGGGGACGTGGCTAACCAGTTGGGCGACTATCAGGCGGGCATAGCCTACTTGCAGCAAAGTCTGGCCATCAAAGAGGAGATGGGCAACCGGCGCGGTATGACGTTTTCGCTGGTCCATCTGGGGCACGCTTATCTGGCGTTGGGGCAGACTGAGGAGGCGCGGCGCTGTTATTGGCGCACGTTGGCGCTGGCGCAAGAGTTGGAGATGCCTCCGCTGCTGCTGGCGGGGTTGGTGGGCTGGGCGCAATTGACCGCTCAGGATGGAGACGTGGCCGAGGCGGTGCGCTTATTGCAACTGCCGCTGCGCCATCCCTCCTCCTGGCAGCGGGTGCGGGAGGAGGGGGAGGAGGTGGAAACGGCCGTTCTCACCGCCCACCCTCTCCCCCCGGACCAACTGGCAGCGGCGCGGGCCGACGGCCAGGCGCTGGACCTGGCAACGGCCGTTACCCGCATTTTAACTGGCGATACCCATGTTCCGTGAACCGTGAACCGTAAACGGAATACGGCTTACGGGTATCGCCAGCCCCCCAGCCTGATGGTATGATTAGACCCATGAGCGAACCACACACTTCCCCAAACGAACAACGGCCGTCTCTCACCCGCCGCATGGCCAACAGCATGACCGACCGGCTGGCCCGCGCCATTGACGAGACGGACGAGAAAGCCGCTGCCGCGCGCGTCGCGGCGCTGCGTCAGGCCAATCCAGACGCCAACCAGCTTGAACTGGCCGACAACCTGATCAAAAGCAAATGCGGCCGAACGGCCGTTATCGGGGCGGCCACTTCAGCCACAGCTGTCATCCCCGGCATCGGCACAGTCACCGGCCTCGCCCTGGGCGTCGCTGCCGATTTTGGTATCACCTTCAAATTACAGGCGGAATTGGTGCTGGAAATCGCCGCTCTGCACGACTACCCCCTCAACCCGGACGAGAAACGGCGCGTCGTCCTCTTCGTCACCGGCCTCAGCGCCGGGGCGACGACGCTGGCCCACCGCGCCGGGCAAGGCATCTCCACGCGGCTGCTGGCCCGCACCGGCTCGCGCTACATCGCCAGAGGGCTGCCGTTCATCGGCATCGCGGCCTCCGCAGCCACCAATTACGCGATGACTTACGCCATCGGCCAGCGGGCCAAAGCCTATTTTAGCCTGGGGCCGGAGGCGATGCGCGACTGGCGCAAAAGCGCCAGGGCGATCACCGGCGTAGACCGGGGTCTCCTGGAGAGCGGTAAGGAGATGACGCGAAAGGCGGGGGAAACGGCCGTTATCCCCTTTAAAAAAGCGCGGGCGGCCATTGCCAACCGGCGCGCTGCCCCTGATTAACCTTGCGACGCTGATTGTTGGGATTCTACAAACCAGGCGATGAAGGCGTCGGCGGCGGCGTGGGATTCGACAACGGCCGTTCCCCCCCATTCCTCAATCCGGGCCGCCGCCTCCGGGGCAAACACCGAAACCAGCACCGGCTTGTTCGTCACTTGTTTAAGGATCGCCTCGTGGTCCGCCTGGCGGCGCAGCGTCGAGACGATCACGCGGGCCTGGTCCACTCCGGCCGCCTGTAAAACGCGCGGATTGGCGGCGTCACCCTTCAGGACAGGCACGCCCATCTGCCGGATTTGGGCGACGACGGCCGGGTCTTCGTCCACCACCACCACCGTCTCATTTTGCTCGCGCAGCCAGCGCAACAGCGAGAGGCCATGTTCACCGCAGCCCAGAAGCAGCACGTGATCGGACAGATCGCCCGGTGCGCTCAACCTGCGCCGCCGCGTCAGCCAATGGATCAGGGGGATGGTGAGCCGGTCGGTGACCAGGATAGGGGTGGCGATCATCGTCAGGACGGTGACGATGGCGACGACGCTGAGCATCTCCGGGGCGAGATGCCCCTGTTGGATGCCGACCAGGGCGACGATCAGGGAGAATTCGCTGGTTTGGGCCAACATCAGCCCCCCTTCCCAACCGGCGCGGGCGGTCAGCCCGGCGCGCCGGGCGATCAGGTAGACCAGGGGCGGGGTGACGAGGATGACAACGGCCGTTAACAACAACGCCAGCCCCAAATCCCGCCAGGTCGGCAGGGTCAGGCTGCTGCCCAAGGTCACGAAGAAAATAGCCAGGAAGAAATCAGACAACGAAGCCAGTTGGCCGCGCAAGATACCGCTAACGGGGAAAACGGAGAGGGCGAAACCGGCCAGAAATGCCCCAATCACCACCGGCGCGCCGATGAGATAAGCGGCGCCAATGAAGAGGAACAGGATGGCCAGGGCGACCAGCAATTTCTCCTCTTCGTCCAGACCCAGGCGCAGCAGCAGCCAGGGGGCGAGCCAGCGCAGGCTAATCCACGCCAACAAAATGAGACCAAGCGCCCCATTGAGACTGACGAAAACGGCCGTTGCTCCCCCTTCTATCTGACCCAACGCCGCAATCGCCAGGATAATCACCATATCCTGCACCAGCAGCACGCCAACCACCAGGCGGCCAAACGGCTCAAACAACTGCTGCCGCTGCTTCAGCAAACGGATGACCACCAACGTCGAACTGGCGGCCAGGGCCAGGGCCAGATACAAAGCGTTCAACCAGTCGAACCCCAGCAAGAAAGCCAGCCCCGCGCCAATGACCATCAGCGTGACCATTTGCGCCAGGCCGACGGTAATAGCCGCCCGTCCCTGTTGGTCTACCCGCGCCGGGTTCATCTCCGTACCGGCGCTGAAAACCAGAAAAGCCAGCCCCATAAACAGCGCTTCTTGCAGCAACTCCCGGTCATCTACCAACCTGAGGGCTGAGACTGCCACACCGCTTAAGACGAGCAGCGGGACCATCGGCAGCTTGAGCCAGCGAGAAAGCCCCAGGCCCACGGCGGCGGCCGCCAGGATCACCAGCAAGACGGTCACGAGCGATTCGCCTCCAGTTTGTGCAGTTCGGCCGTCACCCATTCCACCCAAGAGGCTTTGGGATCGATCAGGTAATCCACCTCTAGCTCTTTCAATTCGGCCGCGACCGAGGGATCGAAGGCGTGGATGGCTGTCGGCACACCCGCCTGCCGCGCGTAGAAGGCGAGCAGGTTATTGCTGTCTTCGATGTGCAGGGCGGAGATGAGCATTTTCGCCTGGGGCAGCGCCGCCTCGTCTAAGACAGACGGATAATCGGTGCTGCCGGCCAGGGTATGGCCGGGCAGACCGCGCAGTTTACGGGCGTCGGTGTCAATGGCCAGAACGGTCTCGCCCCGTTCGTGGAGGTGTTCGGCCAGATAGCGCCCCATGCTGTTCATGCCCACGACGATGAGATGATCGTGCAAATCAGAGGTAGCCTCTTCCTCCGTTTCTTGAGATGCGCGAAACGGCCGTAGCAATCCCAGCCGCCGCACCCTCTCGTAGAGTCCTTCGTTATACAAGATCATATAGGAGCTGACGGCGATGGTGATCAGGCCAATCACAGTGATCAACGCCAGGATCGAATCATCAATTAAGCCAGCGCTCAGCCCCACAGCGGCGAAAATAAAGGAAAATTCGCTGATCTGGGCAACGGTGACGCTGGTCATGAAGGCGGTTCGTTCGCTGTATCCCCCTCTGGCGATGATGAACATGAAGATGAAGGGGTTGCCGAAGATGACAAAGAGGGATAGCACAATGGCCGCAAACCAGTGGGTGGTGGCCGCTTCCAACTCCATCTGCGCGCCCAGGGAGATGAAGAAAATGGCGATGAAAAAGTTCATCAGCGGGTGGAGGCGGCGGCGCAAATCGTGGGCCAGGGGCAGTTGGGCCAGGCTGATACCGGCCAAAAACGCCCCGATTTCCGGCGACAAGTCCAGCAGTTCGGAGGCGATGACGAAGGCGAAACACCAGAACAGGCTCCAGACGAGGCTGACTTCGCTGGAGCCGGAGGCCCAGGCCATCGGCCTGGCCAGAAGATAACGACCGGCAAACAAGGCGACAGCCAACATGACCGCCATGCCCAGGAAGGCGCGCCCCAGGCTGCCGGCAATAGTCAGGGCGTTGGAGCTTTCCGGGTCGCCCAGTCCGGCCAGGAAGGTGAGGACGATGATGACGATGAGGTCTTGGACGAGGAAGATACCGACGGCGATCCGGCCGTAGAGCAGGTTGAGGTGTTTTTTCTGGTCGAGCAGCTTGACGACGACGACGGTGCTGCTGAAGGTGAGGGCGGTAGCCAGGAAGATGGCCTCCATGGTGTTGAAGCCGAGTAGGAGAGCGACGCCGAAGCCGATAACGGCCGTGAAAACCACCTGCCCCACCCCGGCGGCGACGGCCACTTTGCCAACGGCGCGAATTTTATCCAGACTCAGTTCCAGACCGACGAGGAAAAGGAGCAGGACAATGCCCAATTCGGCGATGACGGCGATGGCGGATTCCGCGCCATTGCCATGATGATTGAATTGAACAGAGAGGAGATTGAAACCATCGGGACCAAGCAGCAATCCTGCGACGATAAAGGTAACAATGTCAGGGACTCGTATTTTACGGGCAAACAACATCAAAGCTGTCGCCAAAACGATCATAATACCGACATTGCCGATGATGCTTAAGCCAGTTACCATAAGGAGTCTTTGTCGTTCAATCTTTGACTCCACTGAAAAAAGGTCGCGCAAAGACGCAGAGGTGCAAGGTTTCCAGAGCAACAATCTGCGTGAATCTGCGAAATCCGCGATTTTTTCGGAAGGGTCAATCTTTGAATCGTTCTAAAATATCC
>CAYONK010000336.1:0-5839 GCA_964405285.1 uncultured Ardenticatenaceae bacterium | reverse complement strand
GTGAACTCCCAACTATCAACTATCAACTACCAACTAATATCCCAAATTACGCAGTACGTCTGCTTCCGTTTGTCCGGGGATGAGGTCGAAGAGGTAACGGCCGTTTTCATCCCGGTCCACAATCAATTCCATCGCTTCGGGCAGGACGCAATGCTTGCTGCCGCGCACCCCGCCCAACATCTCCTGGTAGGCCCCGATGGAGAAAAAGCCGATGTAGAGGTCATCGGTTTCGACGGGCAGGTAGAGCGGGCTGGGGCTGCCCTTCGGCGGGTAAACGTCGTCGCTGTCGCAGGTGATACCGCCGAGTTGGACCTGTTGGAAGGGTTTGTCCAGGTGGGTCAGCGGCAGCACGATAAAATGCTCGCCCAGCGCCCAGCTATCGGGGAAGGAACTCATGATTGAGCCGTCAATGATGTACCAGGGCAGGTCGGAACTGTTGTCCTTCGCCTCGATGATTTTAAAGAGATGGCAGCCATGCTCGGCGGTGGTGTAGCGCCCCATCTCGCCCATCACGTCCGGCTCTGGGACGTTGTAGCGGGCGCAGGTCTCTTTGAGGGCGGTCAGCAGGCGGCGGGCCAGGGCGCGGTAGTCGAATTGGAAATTGAGCGTCATGGCGACGGGCATCCCACCGCCGAAGTTGAAGATGTGGAGGCTGGGATGGCGCTGCCGCAGTTGGGCGTATAGTTCGATGCCCGGCTGCAAATAATCCACAAAAGCGACCTTTTCGTCAAGCTGGCTGCCGACCATGTTGTGGAACATCGTCAGGGTGAGGTTGGGGGCGGCGGCGATGTAGTCGGCGGCGATCCAGGTCTGTTGGCTGTCCAGGCCGAAGCGGGAGTTGGCGGCGTCCATCTCGGCCAGGGTGGTGTTGGGGCCGTAGCTTTTCTGGCGCAGACCCACTTCAAAGTGGTGGCGGCTGTTGAGGAAGGGGGCGATTTCGCTCAGGTCTTCGATGACGGGGATGACGTGGGGGTGTTGGTCGCGCAGGCGGATGATGTTGTCGGCGTAGGGGCTGCCGTTGTTTTTAAAGCCGTTGCAGACGATGAGGCGGTCGGGGGGGAGCAGGCCGCGTTGGATCATCAGTTTGGCGATGTTGACGTCTATGGCGGAGGACATTTCGTGGTGCGCCCCGGCGCCGAGGGTGGTGCGGATGACTTCTTCGGCGGCGTTGGCTTTGGAGGCGTAGGTGTAGAGGAAACGGCCGTTATACCCCACTTCCTCACTCGCCTCGGCAAACGCCTGGTTGAGTTTGGCGATCTGGCGACGGATGAGCGGCAGGTAGACCACTTCCAGCGGGCTGGGCAGGGTGCGCCCCAGCCCCGGCTGCGCATCGCCGCCCAGGAAGAGTTGGGCCAGGTCGAGGGCTTTGAGGTGTAAACGGCCGTTTTTCACCCACAAATACTCCGTAAATTCATGCCCATCCGGGACCGGTTCCTGGCTCTCCCAACCAATTACTGCGTGTGTCATAATATCCTCTCCGTGCATTTTAGGAGATTAGAGAGAGGAGATTGGAGATTGGCGCGGTCCCCAATCTCCAATCTCCAATCCCTAATCTCTACTCTCCATCTCTTCCGCCACAGGCAACGTGAACCAAAATGTACTCCCCTGGCCCACTTCGCCCTCCACGCCAACTTTCCCGCCACACTTCTCCACAATGCGCCGAACAATAGACAAACCTAATCCCTCGCCTCTGGCGCGTGTCTGGTGGAGGCGGGTGCGCGGCGTGAATAACTTTTCTTGCTCCGCTTGCGTCAGACCGACGCCATTGTCCTTCACCCAAAAGCGCACCATGCCATTACGCAAAACAGTCGCCCCCAGGTGCATGATTGGCGGGTCGCCGCCATATTTCATGGCGTTGCTGATGTAATTCACCCACACCTCCTCAATCCAGGGCGGATAGCCCAGCCCGACCGGCCACTGCTCCGGCTGATAAATGGTGGCCTGGTACTCGTCTATGTCCAGGGCAAGCCGTTTGCACGCCTCTGCGACCAACCGGCACATATCCAGGGGCACAACCTCAATATCGTCCCGGCCAACATTCGCCAGCAATAAAATCTCGTTGAGGACGTTGTTCATCTTATGGCTGCTCTGCAAAATGCGCTTCAAAACCATCCGCCCCTCGTCGTCCAACAACTCTTTGTAGACCATTTCCAGGTAACTGCTATAGCCGATAATCTGGCTCAGCAAGCCCTGCACTTGATGGGCGACCGTATGGGCAAATTGATCTAGTTCGGCGTTGCGCGTTTGCAGCTCGGTGGTTTGGCGGGCGAGTTGGCTCTTGGCTTGAAGCTGTTCGATGAGCAAATTCTGTCGCTCAATGGCGTAGCGAATGGCCCGGACCAGCAGCTCTGTGTCAATGGACCCTTTGACCAGGTAATCTTGCGCCCCTTGTTGCACTGCCCGGACGGCGACATTTTGGTCATCTAAACCGCTTAAGATGATGATAGGGGTATTTTGCGTGAGCAGCTTTACTTTGCTGAAACTCTCTAGACCCTGGCTGTCCGGCAGCGAGAGGTCCAATAAAACCACGTCGAGCGAGGGGTTAGCCAGATGGGGCACGGCGGCGGCGATGCGGTCTACGTGGTGGACGACAAAAGCTGCCCCGCCCAGGGTGGCGACGGATGGAACCTGACCAGCGCCGGGTTGGCGCAGCAGGGTGCGGATCAGGTGTGCGTCGGCCGGGTTGTCCTCAATCAAGAGGAGGGTAATAGCTGAGTCGTGCATGTAAGGATCAGGGCAATCGGACGATTTGCAACCAAAATTCTTCCACTTTTTTCACCACGTCCACAAAATCATCCAGGCCGGCAGGTTTGGTGATGAAGCAGTTGGCATGGTGGTCGTAGGTGTGGCGAATGTCGTCTTCGGCATTGGAGGTGGTGAGGACGACGATGGGGATGCTTTTGAGGAGGGGTTCGTTTTTAACTTCGGCCAAAACCTCACGGCCGTCTTTCTTGGGCAGGTTCAGGTCTAGCAGGATCACGTTGGGGCGGGGAGCGCCGGTAAAACGGCCGTTTTGCCGCAAAAAGTCCAACGCTTCAGCTCCATCACGGGCAACGTGCAGTTTGCACCGCAGTCGCGTCTCCTTGAAGGCTTCTTGCGTCAGCCGGACATCGGCCGGATTGTCTTCCACGAGCAAAATATCAATTTCTTGGTCAAAATCAGTTCCAGGCATCAGATTATTCCTTCACGTCGTATGGGCGCAGAACGGTGCGAAACCAGGCCGCCCCGCCGCTTCCCCTTTGGTCTCAGTCCGTTTTAGCCAGGGATGGTAAAGAAAAAAGTGGCCCCGGTCCCAGGTTGTGACTCGACCCATAAACGGCCGTTGTGCCTTTCCACAATCTTCTTACAAATTGCCAACCCAATACCGGTCCCCGGATACTCCTCAATCGTATGCAGCCGCTGGAAAATAACAAAAATGCGGTCAGCATATTGCGCGTCCAGCCCAATCCCCCGGTCGCGCACCCAAAACAGCCACTCCTTGTCCTGATGCCGCGCCCCAATCCAAATCTCCGGCCGCTCTCCGCCAAACTTCAAGGCGTTACTCAATAGATTCTGCAACAGCTGACCTAATTGCAGCGCATCGCCCATCACCGTCGGCAAAGGCTCCTGGTGGATGATCGCCCCTTTCTCCTGAATGGTGACTTGCAAAGTGGTCAAAACCTGGCTTAACACGACGTCACAATCTGTCAGAGCAAAAGGTTGCGCGCTGCGCCCCAGGCGCGAATAGTCGAGCAAACCGTTGATGAGCGTCTTCATCCGCATCGCGCCATCCACGATATACTTCATGAAGAGTTCCCCATCCTCGTCAAACTGCCCCTCGTAGCGCCGCGTCAATAACTGCACGTAGCTGATCACAATCCGCAGTGGCTCCTGCAAATCATGCGAGGCAACGTAGGCGAATTGCTCCAACTCAGCGTTGCGATCTTCCAGCGCCCGCGCATGGCGCTGCACTTCCTCATACAGATAAGCATTTTGGATGGCCGAGGCAATGTGGCCGGAAAATGCGCTGAAGATAGCCAGGTCCATCTGGTCAAAACGGTGCGCTCGATCATCTTGGACGTCTAATACTCCTAAGACCCGCTGCGCCAGGATGAGCGGGATGGTCATCTCGCTGCGCGTATTCGGCAGCAAAGGATTAGACATGAAGTCTGGCTCCAGGCTCACGTCGCCTGTCAGGATGATGTAGCCCTCGCGGGCCGCCCGCGCCACCAGACTACGCTCACGATCCAGAGGGATGCTGTGCCCGGCTTCTCGCAGCATCTCGCCCACATCGCCGGAACCGGCCACCATGCGCAGCATCTCGCCCGCCTGATCCAGCAGATAGACGTGGACGTGGTACAGTTGCAGCCGCTCGCGCAGCAAGCTGACCACCTCACGCAGCAAGGTATCCAGATCAAGGATGGAACTTAGCTGTTTAGCTACGTCGGCCGCTGTGCGCAGTTGGTTGGCAAAGCGAGCAATTTGCGCGCCGCTCTCCCGATGGGCGGCCAGTTCGGCCTGGAGAGACTCCACTTGTTTCTGCAATCGAGCGATTGTTACTGCGTCTTGATTGGCTGTTTGGGTCACGGGTGACGCGATATTGGTCATGGCTGCTCCTCATCAATCTGGTCCGCGTCGTTGTGTGTCAGGAAGTTGCCGATTGGAACTCATTTTAACATATTCTGGAGGGAACGATAGGGGCAACCGGGTAGCCGCGCCCTAAATTCTATGCTACAATAAAGATTAGAACGTATGGTCTATTCGAGAGAGATCAAAGTATGGCACGATTGGCAACGCGGACGGCGCGGTTACGGGAAATTGAATCGCTGCTTTTGCTATCGGGCGTGGGCCTGACGGCGCAGGAGTTGGCGGACACGCTGGGCGTGGATCGGCGCACGATTTACCGGGACGTGGCTTTTTTGGATGAGCAGGGGGTGCCGCTGTGGCAGGAAAACGGCCGTTTTGGGATCAACCGCACCCGCTATCAGGCCAACGTCCGGCTCTCTTTCCAGGAAGCCATCGCCCTGGTGTTGGCCGGGCTGCTGCTTGCCCGCACCATTGACGACCGCAACCCCCACGTGACTGCCGCCTTACGCAAGCTGGCCTCAACCCTGCCGGCCAATCTCGGCGTCCACATGGAGCGGGCGGCGGCGCGAGTGCAGCAGCGACCGGAGAGCCAGCAATCTGGTGTGCTGGAAGTGATCGCCGAGGGTTGGGGAAACGGCCGTCAGGTCAAAATCAGCTACCGTTCCCCGCGCAGCGGCGTCTTGCGCCAGCGCATCATCAGCCCCTACGCCCTGGAGCCGACCCCCTCCGGCATTTACGTCATCGGCCACGATAGCTGGTCCGACGACATCCGCACCTTTAAGCTAGACCGGCTGGAAAGCGCCCAACTGCTCAATAAACGCTTCACCATCCCCGACGATTTCAACCTGGAAGCGCGGCTCGCCTCCGGCTGGCGCATTATGGCCGGGGACGAGGTGAACGAGGTTGTGCTGCGTTTCGCCCCGGAAGTAAAGGCGCAGGTCCAGGAACGGCAGTGGCATCCTTCGCAGACGTTGGAGGAATTGGCCGACGGCCGTTCTCTCCTCAAGGTACAGGTGGCCGAGCCGCTAGAAATGAAACCCTGGATTCGCGGTTGGGGGGCGCAGGTAGAAGTGCTGGCCCCCGGCTGGTTACGCGCCGACATCGCCGCCGAAATGCGCCAGGCAGCCGAGCAATATCACCCCCAACCCGTTGCCCGTCCCCTCCCTTCGCCCGCAGCCCATCCTCTGCCTGCCCCCTGAAGCGGGCGCGCCAGAGGGTGACGGACAATTTGCCAGGGCCGTGCCATTTTGTTTCACCGGCCAACGTGCTAATA
>CAYONK010000335.1:1308-5848 GCA_964405285.1 uncultured Ardenticatenaceae bacterium | reverse complement strand
GGAAGAGATGCCATTAGAGCTATGGGGCGCGGCTGGGGCGATTCGTTTATCGCTTCCCAACCACCCGGCTGCCTATCTGTTGCTGCTGTTTTATGCCGGTCTGTTGGGGGCCATCTTTTACGCTTGCCGCGCCGATTTTGCCCGGCTGACGCGACGTGATTGGGGGATAACGGCCGTTCTCCTCCCCATCGCTTTCCTCCTCAGCCAGCTTCTCCCCATCCCCTTACCCTTCGCCGACCAGCTCGCCCCCGTCGCGGCTGCGCAAAACCCGCTCACCGTCTTCGTGCCGTTTGCCGCCGCGCCGCTGCTGCTGGCGGCCGCAATTTTGCCGCTGCCTGCCGCTTTGTTCGTCGGGCTGGCCACCGGCCTCGGCGTCGCCCTGGGGCAAACCCACCAGCTATTCGACCTCTTCCACCCCGCCTTCGCTGCCGTCCTGGCCGCCTTTTTCCTGCGACAGCATTATCTTGGCCGATTGTTCCACTGGCTACGTCAGCCGCCTCTCGCCGGGGCGCTCAGCTTTGCCGTTCTGGTGCTGCCGGTGGGGCTGGCCTCCTTTGCCAGCGCCATAGGCCAGGTGAGCAACCTGGCAGCGGCCGACCTGGCCCTCTCCACGGCGACGGCCAACGCTCTCCCGCTGCTACTGCAAGGTTTGCTCGGTGGCGGCATCGTCAGCCTGCTTCTTTGGGCGGTTCCCCAACTTCATCCGCCGCGCCGTTCGCCTGTGCCAACACCCTGGCAGCGCAGCCTGCGTCATCGCCTGCTGGCTAACTTCGTTCTGTTCGTTGGCGTGGTGTTAGTCCTGATGGTCTTTGTCGTCTACAATGTCGCCGTCAACGTCTCGACCCGGTTGGTGGTAAACCAGATGGCCCACGACGCGCAAACCGTCTCCGCCCAGGTTCCCGATTTTCGGGCCAACCTGCAATCGCTGCTCACCCGCTATGATGAAAATGAGTTGCTGCTGGCCGAAGACCCGGCTGAGTCTATCAGGGCGCTTCAGCAATTGTTCCGGGTGAATCCTTTCTACCGGCGTATCTTGTTGGTGGACGAAAATCAAACCATCACCGCCTTTTATCCGCAAGACGTGGGCGCTGTGGCGCTATCCGACCGGGAGAAGGTGGCGGTGGCGGCGGCGCTGCGCAGCAATCGAGCAGAGACGACAACCGCCCCTACACCAGGTGATGAATTCGTCTTGAGCTTTGTCGCGCCGGTGTTATCGGAGACGGGAGAGCCGGTGGCGGCGTTGGTGGGGCGCGTGCCCGATTTGTCGTTGAATCGGTTGATTGTTGGGTTAACGGGCACGGTGGGGCGGGGGACCGGCTTCATCCTGGACGAGAATGAGCAGATTGTGGCCCACGCGGATAGCAGCCAACTGCTGCGCACCTGGCGCTTGCCGGCCGGGATCGAGCGCCAGATCGTCACCAGCGAGACAGCGCCGGGCGTGGCCTACCAGGGCCGGGTCGGGCAGACGAACGCTCGTGAACTGGTTTATTTTGTGCGGGGCGAAACCCACCCCTGGACTGTAGTGGTGACAGCCCCTTACGAAACGGTGCTGGACCTGGCAGTTGGGATTGGCGTGCCGTTGGCGCTGGTGATGGCGGTGATAACGGCCGTTTTCTACGCCATCTTCGCCTTTATCGGCCGCGACATCACCCGGCCGCTCGCCGACCTGGTGAGCGCCTCCGAGACACTGGCCTCCGGCGGCGATTGGCGGCCGGAAAAAGCGGAGCAGCGCCCCGACGAGATCGGGCAGCTTACCCGCGCCTTCGCCCATATGCAGCGTTCTATCCGGCAGCGGCTGAACGAATTGTCGCTGCTGCTGGGCGTCAGCCACGACGTCTCCAGCAGCCTGGATATCACCCAAGGGATGCCGGCCATTTTGCGCGGCGCGGTGCGGGCGACCGGTGCGGCCGGGGGGCGCGCGGTCATTAGCAGCCCTGGCGGCGGCCACCCCTTGACCTATGGCGAAGGACCGGCGGACGAGGCGATGGCGGCGTTAGACCGGGCGGTGCGTCAGGCGCTTCGCCGTGAAGAGGAATTGTGGCTGGAAACGCCGGAGGCGATCCGGCAGGCGTTGGAACTACCGGTTGAGATGGATTTGCCGGTGGCCGCTTTGGCGGCTCTGCCTTTGCAGAGCAGCGAGCGCTTTCAGGGGGTGATGTGGCTGGCCCATTGGTCGCCCCACGCTTTTAGCCCCACAGAGCGGGATTTGCTGCGGACGTTGACCGGGCAGGCGGCCGTTTTGGTGGAGAATGCCCGATTGTATGCGACAGCGGAGGGGGGGCGGCGGCGCTTAACGGCCGTTCTCGACAGCACCACCGACGCCGTGATCGTCACCGACCGGACGCAGCGGGTGCTGCTGGTGAACCGGGCGATGGAGCGGCTTTTCCAGATGAAGGGGAGTGAGGTAAACGGCCGTCCTGTTGGCGACGTGCTGCCCGTGCCCGCTCTGGTGGAAGCGCTGACCAGCCGAATCGAGCCGCAGCCGAACCGGGAGATACCGCTGGAAAACGGCCGTGTCTTTTACAGCAGCGTCTCCACCATCCTCAACAGCGACGGCCAGGTGATGGGCCGCGTCGCCGTCCTCCACGACATCACCCACCTCAAAGAGATAGACGCGATGAAGTCCGACTTCGTCAGCACCGTCTCCCACGACTTACGCAGCCCGCTCACCTTCATGCGTGGCTACGCCACCATGCTGCCGATGGTCGGCGAACTGAATGACAAGCAGCAAGAGTACGTAGACAAAATCATGGGCGGCATTGACCAGATGTCGAAGCTGGTCAGCGACCTGCTCGATTTGGGCCGGATTGAATCAGGGGTCAAACTGCGCAATCAGGCGATTGAAGTGGGGCCGCTGCTGACTGAATTGGCCACCGAGCATTGGCAGTACGCCCACCTCAACGGCATCACCCTGGAAGTGTCTTCCCAACAGCCAAATCTGGTATTGATCGGAGACAAGCCGCTGCTGCGGCAGGCGTTGACAAACCTGCTCACCAACGCCATCAAATACGCCCCGGACAGTGGTCCGATGCAGTTGTACGCCGAAAAGTCAAATGGCGAGATTATATTTAGCGTGACTGATCGTGGCCCCGGCATCCCAGAGCAAGATCAGATGCGCCTGTTTGAGCGCTTCTATCGGGTGAAGGAACGGGGCACCGAGGGCGTGAAGGGGTCTGGCCTGGGGCTGGCCATCGTCAAATCCATCGCTGAGCGACATGGCGGCCGGGCCTGGTGCCGGAGTAAACAGGGCGAAGGCAGCACCTTCTATCTGGCGATTCCCCTGAATTTGAATGGGGTTGATCTGACAATTGACAATTGACAATTGTCAATTGTCAATTGTCAATTGGTTCAGTGTGTCGAGGATGTTTTGTAGTTCGGCGGGCAGGTCGCTGGTGATGGTGATTTCGGCGTGGTCAGACGGCCGTTTCAACGTCAGTTCCGCCGCGTGGAGAAAATGGCGCCGCAGTTGGGCAAATGATTTCTTGCGCCGCCCGTAGATATGGTCGCACACGATGGGGAAGCCGATGTAGGCTAGATGGACGCGAATCTGGTGGGTGCGGCCGGTGAGCGGCTTGCAGGCGACCAGGGTGAAATCGTCATAGTCGGCGATGGTTTCGTAGCGAGTTTGGGCGGGGCGGCTGAGGGCGTGGACGTTGGGCGGGATGACGGCCATACGCTTGCGGTTTTGCGGGTCGCGGCCGATGGGGGCGTCTATCAGGGCGGCGGGGGGTTGGAGCTGTCCTTCGACTAAGGCCAGGTATTTTTTCTGCACGCTGCGCCGCCGGAACTGCTCTTGCAGGTAAAAGAGGGCGCGTTCGTTGCGGGCGATGACGATGAGGCCAGAGGTGTGCTTGTCCAGCCGGTGGACAACACCCGGCCGCTTTTCGTCACCGATGTCGGCCAGATCGGGGTAGTGGTGGAGCAGGGTGTTGACCAGGGTGTCCTGCTCATTAGCCAGAGAGGGGTGGGTGACGACGCCGGCCGGTTTGTTGACGATGAGCATGTCGGCGTCTTCGTAGCAGACTTCGAGGGGCATGTCGTGGGGGCGCAGCCCTTCTTCGACGGTATGGGGGATAACGGCCGTTACCCGTTCCCCACCATTGATGCGCAGGCTGGCTTTGAGGGTGGAACGGCCGTTGACCATCACCTTCCCCTCCTGAATCAAGCGCTGCCACTGCACCCGCGACAACGCCGGATGCGCCAGCGCCAGCGCCCGGTCCAGCCGTTCGCCAGCCGCTTCTAACGTCAACTCCAGCGTTTCAGTCGTTTCAATTTCATCAGTCATTGGCTATTTTGCCTTCGCTCTTTACACAAAAACAGCAACCGGAACAGAGCGCGGTTCGGCAAAAGATTGACGATGTAATTTGATTCGCTCAATCTCATGCAAGGTCTCGGCCGTCAGATAGCTTTCACCACAATGCGGACAACTAACCACTGGTACATTTTCAATCACCAGTAAGTCGTCTCCCTTCCCATAACTGCGGGTAACAAAACGGAGTTTTGCCCCATCTTCGCCGCAGATGTCACATACAAGCGAGGA
>CAYONK010000335.1:0-1208 GCA_964405285.1 uncultured Ardenticatenaceae bacterium | reverse complement strand
TCACTGTTCATTGTTCTCTGCCTCCGCTCCTCCTGCCACAGCAGCCATCCCATCAGAATCGCCCCGCCGACGATGGCCATGTCGGCCACGTTAAAGATAGGCCAGAAGCTAAAGTGAATGAAATCGGTGACGTGGCCCAGGCGCAGGCGGTCAATCAGGTTGTTACCGATGGCCCCGCCCATGATCAACCCCAGGGCGACGCGCAGCCCAATCTGCCCGGCCGGCAAGGTGAGGTTGTAGATGAGCAAAGCGACCACCACGATGGCGGCGATGGTGGTGAAGATCACGCCACCCCCGGCGAACAGGCCAAAGGTGGCCCCGGTGTTACCGGTGTGGGTGAATTGGAAGAAAGGAGCCAGCCCTTCCAGCAGCTCCCAACTACTGCCATAAGGGATGGTCGCTTCCACGACACGCTTGCTCCACTGATCTAGCAGCACCACGAGGGCGGCGACAGTGAGTATGATGGCTCGCTGCCCCCAGGTGGCGGGCTGGATTTCGGCCTCGATTGGCGCGATGTCTTGAGCAGAAGTCAGGTTGTTGGTTTGGGTTTCTTGGTCAAACGTCATCAATGTGCCTTTTTGCGGATGAATTCAGGGGCGCATTGTATCAGGCGGGTGGGCGTCTGGCGAATCAATGTGGCCCAAATCCTTTGGGTCTTCTAATCTGATTATATCGGCGATGAGGAGGGTGACGCGGCTTTTGGGCAGGGCGATGGTTTGAAGGTCTACCCGGAAACCGGCGGCGGTGAAACGGTCCAGGTAGGGCTGCCAGACGGCATGGTTGTCCGGCGAAGGCTCGGCGGGTTGATTGGCTTGTTGGCCGGTGATGGCGTAGAGCCAGGCGATGAAGCGTTGGGGCAGCCCGTGCCCGGTCAGTTGGGCAGCGGGGATGATGAGAAAACGGCCGTTCTCCCCCAACACCCGCTTCACCGCCGCCAACGTGGCCGGGTCTACCACATACTCGGTGGGGAAAGTGGCGAGGACGGTGTGGAAAACGGCCGTTGCCAACGGCAGATCCTGCACCTTCCCCCGGACCAACGGGACCGCGCCCCCCGTCCGCTTACGCGCCAGCCGCCCCATCTGCGGCGACAAATCCAGCCCGACGGCCGAATACCCCGCCTCATGCAGCGCCCGCAGCAAATGGCCCGGCCCATGCCCAATCTCCAACACCCGCTGCCCCACCACATAAGGCAGCGCCGCCCGCCCCCA
>CAYONK010000334.1:0-5865 GCA_964405285.1 uncultured Ardenticatenaceae bacterium | reverse complement strand
CAACAGGTTGGCCATTTCTTCAGGGTGCGGCAGCCGCATTTCTTCCAGTACCATCTGTGCCTTGTGATGCCGTTCTAACAAGCAGGCAACGCAGTAGCTAAGGGCTCCACAGCGGATGAGAATCGTCTGCGCTTCAACCAACGCGGCCGGATCTGCCGCGGCAGAGCGTAAACGGTTAAACCGCTGTCGCCGGGAATGTTTGACTGTTTGGGCAAACAAAAGGGGCAGCGATGGACGACCCAGCAGCCAGTCGGGAGCAGCCGGCTGGGCTAAAGAATCATTTAGATCGTCATGTATCTGGATCATTTCGCCATAGAGTCCGCCCAACTGTTCCAGGCGGGCGACTGTTTCTGGAGCAGCGCCACCGGCTAAAGCGCCTGCTCCCATCGCTGCGCCAAAAAAGACGGCACTTTTTGCCTGTACCACCTGCCAGTAACCGGCTTCATCGGCCGGATTTTGGCAATCCAGATGTTGGCCATAGGCTACGGTGGCCAGCATCCGGTTCAGACAGTCGAGGATGGCCAATTTAATCTGCGGCGATAGAGGACCGGCGACAATCGCCTGGGTTGCCGCCGTTTGAAAGGCGCCGGCCAAGTTGGCCGCAGCGCTGGCGTCTACTCGACCATACCGGCCATCCAGCTCATTGTCTAGCAGGTCATCAATGAGAACCAGGCTAATTTGCAGGCCGGCAATGGCTGCCGCTGCCCGCAGCCCATCTTCCCGTTTGCCGCCAACCGCCCGGCAAGCCTGGAGCGGCAGCAGCCAGGCCGGCGGATTTTGTTGGGCAAAACGGGAGGCAATGTCCCGGAACTGGTGCCAATTCTGTCCTACCGGTCGTTGGACCAGTTGTTCCAGAATGGTGTCATAATCATTCATCTTTACTCCCAGGGATACCAACTTAACTCGCTTTTTAGAACGTCTACTTCTCCCAGGTTAAGCCGTGCCAGCCCCACCAAAAGTGGCCAGTTATTGTCCTGGATGGTATATTGCTGGCTTGTCGGTAGAGGGTTGTCAAGGCAATTAGTTCCAGGTATTGTTGAAAGATGAGCAAGAGGAGCGATTTTATTCAACTGTTGGTAAAAAGCTTCCATACCCATATGAAATTCCTTGGCTGACCGCACACATATCCTGTTCAGGTCACAAGCCAGGGGCTTGCCTGCTTTCTGCAGGACTGGGTCAGGTGATAGCTATGCTTTCAAACCTGAAAAGTTTGTCACCAGAGGTACCAAATAAGTTATAGGTCTCCGGATAGATTGAATGGTTATGGGGGTAGAGATGAAACCTGCATCATTTATAAGCAAACTGCGGTTATTTGTAAATAGACATTAATACCATATGGAACAGATAATCAGGGTTGCCATTTTAGACGATCACCAGGCAATTATTGATGGTTGCCGCTATCGCCTGGCAGACGCGCCGGATATAATCCTGGTAACTGCCATGCGTTATGGCTGCGAACTGGAACCGGAACTGGCGACCACGCCATGCGATCTGCTGTTGCTGGATATCAATGTACCGGTTGCCCCCGCTAACAATAACCCTTTCCCGATGCTGCACCTGATACCGAAGCTGCTTAAGCAGTATCCGGCGCTCTCTATTTTGATATTATCAATGCATGCGGAAACAGACCTGATCAAGGCTACTATGGCTGCCGGGGCCAGTGGGTATCTACTCAAGGAAGATGCCGGCACAATGCAATCACTGGCGGATATTATCCGGTCAGTCGCCGGTGGCGATGTTTACTTGAGCCAGAGAGCGCAGGTGCAGTGGCAAATCCCGAGCGATAAGCCGTTACCGCTAACGCCGCGCCAGTTAGAACTGCTTTCCCTGTTGTCTGCCGATCCAGGTTTGACGTTAGAGGACACAGCCCGACAGTTAAACCTGTCGCCCTCGACCATCCGCAACCAGCTTTCTTATATTTACCAACGGTTGGGCGTTTCCAACCGGACGGAAGCCATTTTACAAGCACGCCAGGCTGGTCTTATCACACCCGTGGTTGAACCTGTAATTGAAAGCACGGATATAAAATGAATCATGTTCCCCAAAGTTTCTGAGCATGTAGAGCAGGCTGTTATCTGGCTGACATTGGGCATCTTGCTGCTGTACAGCTATGTGCATTTTGCCGTCATTCCCTATGCCGGCTTTATTTTTAGTCAGGGTCGAGTTGTGGTGATTTTTGTCTCCGATCCGGCCGAACTGTCGCTGCAAGTAGGGGATGAGCTGCTGCGGGTTGGACCGGTTAGCTGGGCGGAATTCAGCGCCGATCTGCGCCAGACTTTATTTGAAGACACAATGGCAGGTGAGGTGGTGCCCCTGCTTGTACAGCGTGACGATCAGGTGCTATCTATTCCCTGGCTGTTTCCCGGTTTTACCTCCCGGCAGTTTTGGCAACGCCTGTTGAGCGGCTGGTGGCTCCCCTATCTTTTTTGGGGATTGGCTGTCGTGACTTATTTGTCGGTACGGCCGAAGGGAACGCGCTGGCGCTTATTGGTGGCTTTTAATCTGTTAACGGCCGTCTGGCTGGCCGCCGGCAGTGGCCCATCTGCCTGGCACGTCTGGCACAGTGCGCTGGTTTTGCGGGCGACGCTGTGGCTCTGCCTGCCAGTTTACTGGCATCTTCACTGGGTTTTTCCGGAGCCGCTGGGCCGTTTACCCGCCGGGGTGGTCGTCGCCGGCTATCTGGCTGGGGGCGTGCTGGCCCTGTTGCAAGGGGGGCAGTGGCTGCCGGCCAATGGGTATGTGCTGGCTTTTTTGTTGGCCGTGGGCGGCAGCCTGGTGTTACTGGCGGCCCACGGCTTGTTCCGGCCGGAACAGCGGCGTGAACTGCGTCTGCTGTTGCAGATTGGTGTTTTGGTTATTATTCCCTTGCTCGGTGCCGTTATAGCCGGCAGCCTGGGCAGTGATTTGCGGCTTGCCGCGCTGGCCCTACTCGGCTTGCCTTTGATACCCGGTGCCTATATTTACGTCATCTACCGCCGCCAGGCGGGGCGGATGCAGTGGCGAGCCAATCGGCTGATTGTGGTCTACGCTTATTTATTGTTGGTGGCTACGGTAACGGTCATTGGCGTCTCGCTGCTGGGCCAACTACTGGCCACACCGGACCTTTTATGGGTCGTTGTCCCGGCCGTGACAGCCGCCGGCGGCGTGACAATCGTCGCTTACCGGCCTTTTGCCCGCCTGGTGGAACGATACATTCTCAACGTACCTTTGCCGCCGGCTAACTTGCTAGCCCAATATGCGATGCGGCTGGCAACTCAACCGGACAGGAAAGAATTAGCCCACATTTTGCGGCAGACTCTGTTGCCCAGCCTGATGGTACGCCAGGCGGCGCTGCTGGCCGTTGGCGACCAGCAGCAGGTAACGCCGGTGTTGTTATTGGGCGTAATAGAAGCCGATCTTCCGACTGCGGCTAACACGCTGGCATTTTTAGCAGGGGCCGGCCCGGAAGCGGCTGGGCTGGTCGCCCAACGGCCGCTGTCTGATCAGAACCTGTGTGACCGGCCGGCCTGTGACTGGATACGGCTGGCGCTGCCGCTTAAACTGGGGGAGAAAGGGGTTGGTTTGTGGCTGTTGGGACGACGTGACCCGGATGATCTTTACAGCCCGGCCGAACTACCGGTGTTCCAGGCGCTGGCCGCGCAAACGGCCGTTTCTTTGACCAACATCGCCCAGGCAGAAAAGCTGTACGCACTGTACCGCACCAACGTGGCGCGGGAGGAACAGTCGCGTATGCGCTTAGCCCGGGATTTGCACGATGAGGTTTTGAACCACATTGGCACGCTGAACCTCTTTGCCAAAGAGCCGCCACCCCAGTTTGTACAGGCGTTGGAGAGCATGAGTGACCGGCTGCGGGAAACAATTTATGATTTGCGACCGGCACTGCTGGATTATGGATTGGGACCGGCCCTGCAAAGCCTGGTAAATAGTCTACAGCGCCGGATAAGGCAGGAAACGGCCGTCTGTTGTCAGATAACGGGTGTTGACCAGCGGTATCCGGTTGAGGTCGAGCAGCATCTTTACCGCATTGTACAGCAGGCGCTTGACAACGGGCTGCAGCACGCGCAGGCTACGACCATCGAAGTAAACGGCCGTCTTGAGCCGGACCAACTTTGCCTGGAAATTGTGGATGACGGCGTCGGCTTTTCGCCGGCGGAGGGACTGGACGTATCCAGCCTGGTGGCGCGGCGGCATTTTGGCCTGGTGGGAATGATGGAGCGGGCGCGGCTGGTAGGGGCCGTAATGACGGTTGAAACGGAGTTGGGTCAGGGGGTGCGGATATTGATCCGTTGGCTGGCTGATGAAAATATTGACCAGATTCCTGTTTTGGGCTGAAGGCCGAAACAGGTAGGCAAATGCTGCTGGACCCTTCAATAGTCTAACCGAATCCCTTCATTGACCACCTGGGCCTTTTCCACATAACGGCCGGGCGTCTGCATATTGGTCCAGCCGCCGGCATCGCGCAGCACAAAGGGATTGCTTTCCTTAGCCGCTCGCGTGGCCCAGGTGTGGCGCAGGTCGTGGGGACTAAGCTCCCACAGCCCCAGAATATCCCGGCCCAGGATTTTCACCCGGCCACCAATGGCTCGACCTGCGGCGCGACCAGAGATACATCTACCAGCGCCGTGAAGCGCGCCGTCACCGGAGCGCCGGGAGCGACCGCCCCCGCCCAGGTGATAGTGTCGCCGTTCACCTGGGCGTTTCCGGCCGAGGCCCAGGCATAGCCGCCATAGGCCAACCCGGCCGGCAGCGTATCGGTCAACGTGACGGTGGGTAATTCCGGCCCATCGTTGTGCAGTTCGACAGTGAACGTCACCGTTTCCCCCGGCAGCAGCGTCACCGGCGAGGCCCATTTGCGCGACAGCTCCAGCGAACCTTGCAGGAGCGACCCCGTGCGCTGCTGATTACCCCGCCCCGTGCCCCACAGGATGCGCGCCTCGGCCGTGCCCGGCAAATCATAGGCTACCAACCCCGAATGGGCCGTCAACACGACCAGTTCCAGATCGGGTATTTTGTAGAGTAGAGCGCCAGCGCACAGCTTAACCTGTGTTTCCAGCGCCCCCTCCCCAAACCGTGCATGCAAGTTTACCTGCACACGGCTTTCCAGTAACCTTTTGTCAGTGTAACTGACCGTCTCGACAGGTTCTCAAGCCAAACGCATCTCGCGTGTTCTCTAAACGCTGTGAAACTTGGTTACCTGCAACCCTTCGTCCTGCAAACGGCTTTCCCGTTCTCCCTGGTGAGACGATTGACTTATCCATTCCAGGATAAGGTTTACTCTCACGACTACATTATGGTTGCTCCGTGACCTTGCACCTCTCGATGTTTAGGCCATCCCGTGTTCCGTGCGAGTTGAACGTGTCTAGACCGGTTTAGGTACGCCTTTCATGCCCTTTATCCCTTTCGCTAAGGGACGCTCTTGTTAGATGTCGCACGAGACAACTAGGCAAAATTTATCTCGATAACAAGATACAGGTAATTTCAACGGGTCTTCCTGTAGACGGAGGGTTGCATCGCTGGACATTAGCGTTCAAGTAATCCAACCTTTACCTTGCCGGTCAGCCGTTGCGAGCGCATCTTGGCAATGTCCCGTTTGCCTCACGCCGCTTTACGAAGATGCTCTGTTCACAGTCAGGTTTCCCCTTCTGCTAACTTCGTTCGGCTTGTAAGTTTGTTGACACCTCCTTACAGAATCCTCTGGATTCAATTCAATCTCGCCGTTTCACGGCGCACTGCATATCCCCCCAAAAAGGTTCAATCCAAAATTAGAAGAGAAGGTTCTATCGCAGCTTCTTCCCTTACGTCCCGTCCACCTTCTCCTTCAAATACCGGTAAACGCTGGTCTTCGACAGCCGGTAGTCCGCCATC
>CAYONK010000333.1:0-5869 GCA_964405285.1 uncultured Ardenticatenaceae bacterium | reverse complement strand
CCCGCTCACCCGGCAGCGCGCCCGCCACGTCATCGGCGAAAACCAGCGCACCCTGGACGCCATGGTCGCCATGCTGCAAGAAGACGCCGCCGCCTTAGGCCGCCTGTTTAACGCCAGCCACGCCAGCCTGCGCGACGATTTCGCCGTCTCCAGCCCAGAATTAGACCAGATCGCGGCTTGCGCCCAACGACGGGTCACGGCCTGCCTGGGAGCGCGGATGACCGGCGCCGGCTTCGGCGGCTGCGCCGTCGCCCTGGTCTGGGCGGAAAGCGCAACGGCGTTCAGCCAGGCCATTGCAGCCTGCTACCAGGCTGCCACCGGCCTGACGCCCAACATCTACATCTGCCAGCCGGCCGATGGAGCCAGCGTAGTCAAATAAAGCGAGTGGCCTGTGGCCTGTGGCCTGTGGCCTGTGGCAAGTAACCGGCAACCGGCCACAGGCAACCAGCAACCAGCCACCAACAACAAAAGGAGTCATCATGAAAGTTCTCGTCACCGGCGGCGCCGGATACATTGGCAGCATCACGGTTGAGCAGTTGATTCAGGCAGGCGAAGAGGTCGTCGTCTTCGACAATCTCTTCCAGGGCCACCGCGACGCCGTCCACCCGGACGCCATCTTCATCCAGGGCGACCTGGCCGACAAAGCCGCGATTGACGCGGTTTTAGCCGAGCATCGGCCGGATGGCATCATGCACTTCGCCTCCTACACCCTGGTGGGCGAGTCTATGGAAAAGCCCTTCCTCTACCTGCGCGATAACATCGTCAACGGCCTGAATCTGATTCAGAGCGCGGTAGAGCATGGCGTGCGCCGCTTCATCCTCTCCTCCACCGCCAACCTCTTCGACGACCCGCTCCACATGCCCATCGCCGAAGATGAGCGCATCGTGCCCGGCAGCCCCTATGGCGAATCGAAGTACATTATCGAGCGGTATCTGCACTGGATGGATCGCATTTACGATTTCCGCTATGCCTGCCTGCGCTATTTCAACGCCTGCGGGGCCAGCCCGGAACGCGGCGAACACCACGATCCGGAAACTCACCTCATCCCGCTGGTGCTGCAAGTCGCCCTGGGGCAGCGCGAGAAGATCACCATCTTTGGCAACGATTACAACACGCCAGACGGCACCTGCGTGCGCGACTACATCCACGTGATTGATTTGGCACAGGCCCACATCTTGGCCCTGCGAGATTTACATAATGGCAGCCGCAAGTATAACCTGGGCAACGGCCGGGGCTTCAGCGTGCAGCAGGTCATCGAAACGGCCCGCGAAGTGACCGGTCATCCCATCCCGGCCGTCATCGGGCCGCGCCGCCCTGGTGACCCGGACATCCTCATCGCCAGCAGCGAGACAATCAACCACGAACTTGATTGGCGGCCGCAATACCCAGACCTTCGCGCCATCATTGAATCGGCCTGGCAGTGGCATGTAGCCAATCCACAAGGTTACGCGCAGTAATGGAGATTAGAGATTGGAGATTGGAGATTGTCCAATCTTCAATCTCTTCTACACCGATCCATTCTGAGAATTGGAGGCGTTATGTCTATCACCAGTTACCCTTATGAAACGCAAATTCAGGTCACTTTTCGTGATCTGGATGCTTTAGGCCACGTCAATAACGCTGTATTCTTCACCTATTTGGAGACGGCGCGCATCAAGTACATCACCAAATTCCTGAAACATGGACTGCCTACCCGCTTCGACTTGCTCTCTATCCCCATCATCCTGGTTGAGGCAGCCTGCACCTACAAATCGCAGGCGCTGTTCGGCGAACATCTGACCATCGGGGTAGGCGTATCGCGTTTTGGCAACAAGAGCTTTGATCTGGTGTACAAGATTGTGGGGGAAGACGGCCGTTTAGTCGCCACCGGCAAAACCATCCAGGTCATGTACAACTACGACGAAAACAGCGCCTTCCCCATCCCCGACATCATCAAGCAAAGCGTCTACAACTTCCAGGCTGGCTGGCGGCCGGATTAGAAGAGGAGAATGGAGATTGGAGATTTTTGCAATCTCCATTCTCCATTCTGCCAAAAGGAAAACCATGTCCACGTATCAAACCCTCCGCTACGAACTCGAAGGCAGCGTCGCCCTCATCACCCTCAACCGACCCGACAAACGCAACGCCCTCGACCACACCCTCAACCGCGAACTGCTCACCGCCTTCACCCAGGCAGCCGAGGACGAGGGAGTTCGCGCCATCGTCCTCACCGGCGCGGGCGATAGCTTCTGCGCCGGGGCCGACCTGAGCATGTTCAGCCAGATGCCCACCCCCGACCAACTATACGAAGCGATTCTCGACGCCTACGACCCGCTGATGAACCTGATCATCACCCTCCCCAAGCCGGTCATCGCCGCCATCAATGGCGTGGCGGCCGGGGCGGGCGCATCGCTGGCCCTGGCCTGCGATTTACAGGTGATGGCCCATAACGCCAGTCTGCTGATGGCCTTCAGCAATATCGGCTTTGTGCCAGACGCCGGAGCGACCTGGTTCATCATGCGGCGCATCGGCTACAACCGCGCCTTCCAGATGGCCGCCGAAGGGCAGCGCCTCCCGGCCGAGCAATGCCTGCATTGGGGGTTGGCCAACAAAGTGGTCCCGGCCGAACATCTACAAGCAGAAGCGCTCGCCTGGGCGGGAAAACTCGCCACCCGCCCCACCCTGGCCCTGGGTCTGACCAAACACGCCCTCACTTTCGCCGCGCAGAACAACCTATCGGCCGCCATCGAATTTGAAGCGCGGCTGCAAAAGCAAACCCTCGTCAGCCACGATTTCCGTGAAGGTGTGCTGGCTTTCATGCAAAAACGAGAGGCGGTATTTGAAGGGAAATAAAACGGAGGCGATATGAACAATCAGCCGAATTTCGATTTAACGGGAAAAGTCGCTCTGATCACCGGGGCGTCGCGGGGAATTGGGGAGGCAATTGCCCTGGCCTATGCTAAGGCGGGGGCAAAAGTGGTCCTATCCAGCCGGAAGCAGGCGGCACTGGAGTTGGTGGCGCAGCATATCCGGCAGATTGGCGGCGAGGCGCTGCCGGTGGCCGCCCATACTGGCGATCAAGAAGCGGTGGATGCGTTGGTGGCGAAAGGGATCGCTGAATTTGGCGGTATTGACATTCTGGTGAATAACGCGGCGACCAATCCCCACTTCGGCCACATCCTCACGGCCGAAGAGAGCCATTGGGACAAAATTCTGGACGTGAATGTGAAGGGGTACTTCCGCACGGCAAAAGCGTGCGCCGAGAGCATGAAGGAGCGCGGCGGCGGCAAAATCATCAACATGGCCTCGGTGGCCGGATTGGGACCGCAGCCGATGATGGGAGTGTACTGCGTGAGCAAAGCGGCCGTTCTCATGCTAACACAAGTGTTGGCGGCCGAACTGGCCCAGTTTAACATTCAGGTCAACGCCATCGCCCCCGGTTTTGTTAAAACCCAATTCAGCGCCGCCCTATGGCAAAACCCGATGCTGAATGAAGCCGTCCTCAAAAGTATCCCGCAAGGGCGCATGGCCGAGCCAGATGAGATCGCCGGGCTGGCGCTTTATCTGGCCTCACCGGCCGCCAGTTTCGTCACCGGCGCTACCTTTACGGCCGATGGCGGGCAGATGGTGGGCAAACCTTTTTAGGCAACGGTCCACACGACACTGAACTATCACTTCGGTTCAAAATCCGCTTCACGCGGCTTTTCCGGGAACGCCAAGACCAACCAGGCAATCCACCCTATCAGGCCAAGGGAGAACAGCGAAAAGCAGCCAGCCAACCCTCCATACAGCAAGCGTAACTGCGGCAACAACAAGCGGCTCCCGACCAGATCCACCGTCACAGCCCCGCTTTGTAACGCGGTTGTGACTTCTTGCTGCCAGAGTACCCAAAGGCCATACAGGGCAAACAACAAGAGTGTCAGTCCGAGGAGCAGCAGAGTGATTTTGCCGATTTTGCGCCGCATTTCACCCATATTGCGCCAAAAAATCGGCGATCAGGCGGTGGGCGATGCTTAACGGCGGCGGGATGGGCGGCAAATCATTGGGACGATACCAACCCGCGTCCACCAACTCTGCTTCTTCTAACACCAATTCACCACTCTCATACTCGGCCGTGAAGGCGATCATCAATGAATTGGGAAAGGGCCAGGGCTGGCTGCCAAAGTAGCGGATGTTTTTCACGGTCAACCCCACCTCTTCACAAATTTCGCGGCGGACACACGTTTCGAGCGTTTCCCCAGGCTCGACAAAACCGGCCAATACGCTGTACATGGGCACAGCGGCCCGCCGGTTGCGGGCCAACAATATCTCACGGCCGTTCTTCCCCTGCCGCTCCACCCGCACAATCACCGCCGGGGAAAGGCGCGGATAGCTGGTGTGGTCGCAGTTGGGACAGCGTTTCACCCGTTCACGGGGCGAAGACTCGGTTCTCGTTCCGCACCGGCCGCAAAACTGGTGGGTCCGATCCCAATCCACCAACTGCACAGCACGGCCGGCCAGCCATAAATCAGCCTCCGGCAGCCGGCCGAACAGACGACGCAAATTCAGCCAGGCCAGCCCATCGGGCAACGGTGGCGGAGCCCCCCTTTTGGCGAGCAATTCGGCGGTGTAACAATGAATCCGTTCGCCTGCCTGCACATAGCCAAAATACTGCTCCCGCGCCAGGGAATACCCGGCCAGAACCAACGAAGCCGGGCTGGCAACGCGAGGCAGCCGCACCGCGCCAGAGGTCGAATCTAGAAACACGAGCAAATCATATCGGTGGAAGAGGAACCAATAAGCGGGAGTGGCTCGATTGTCCGGCGGGATGATGCCCGCTACAAAATTCTCGTTCATGCTGGTTTGGTAGCTTTGACCCATCAGCCATATGGAGAGGTCGTTGGCGTGGGCGTGGGTGTATTGCCAGGGATGGGGGTTGGGCCGGGGTAGCCGGGGCTGGTCGGGATAGGCGGCTGCGGCGGTAGCGGCGTGTTGGCGCTGCCAGGTGTCGGTGAGGCGCCGGCCGGTGATGTGGGCGCGATGGTTCCAGGCGGCAGCGTGCCCGGCGGCGTGTTGGTGATGATCGGGGTGACGGAGGGGAAGATTGTCCCTGCTCCGGCCGTTGGCGTGATGCCTGGCGTCAGGCGGGTCTGGGTAGCGGCTGGCGTTTGCGGGTCTGCTTCAGGCGTTGAGGTAGGCGCATCGCTGTCTGGAGAAGGTGTGGGGGTGGACGCCATCGGCGGCGCGGGGATGACGGGGAAGTCGGGTTGGTCGGGGAGGATAACGGCCGTTGTCGGCCTCGGCGGTCCACTAAACGCGGGTAAGGGGTTCGGCTCGATTATCCGCTCCACCGCCAGGAACCAGGCCACGCCGCGCGGCGCATTCTTGCCGCAGCCCAGCGGCCCTTCGTAAGAACGCCAGACCCCTTCCACCGTCAGCGTCAGGCCATCCGGGGCGCGGCGCAAAATGGATTCAAAGTTACGAGCATTCAGTTGCAGCCCCTCGGCCACCAACGCCCAGGCAAAGACCGGGCCGCTGTACGATGGGCAATTCGGCAAAGATAGAGCCAGGTAATCGCCCGTCACCCGCAAGCGGCGGTTGCGGTAGGCCGAGGGGGCGGCGTTCAAGTCGGTGAAGGTCAGCTCGACAATCTCGCCGCTCAGGTCCAGTACGCTGCGCGTCGGCGTGGGACGCAGCGGCTTCAAACCACGCTCCTCCCCCCGCCCGGAGAGGCCAAAGCCGATGAGCAGAGCCAGCAGCAACAGCGCCAACACCGGCAGCAAAAACCAGAGGCGGCGGTAGCGTTGGAAGATGTCGTAGGCGGTCGTTGGTTCGCTCATTAAAAATCAAAATTTTGTATCTATACAGGTGTAAGATCAGGTATGAGGACATCACCATTAAACAGAGTCCC
>CAYONK010000332.1:3742-5869 GCA_964405285.1 uncultured Ardenticatenaceae bacterium | reverse complement strand
GCCGTTTTCCTCCCCGCTTGCTTTCCTTCTCCTCCTCAGCCTGCTCCTCTTCACTTTCTTCGCCCAGGCTGCGCCAGAAGCCATCACGTTGCCCGTCGCCTGGTATTATGAGAGCAGTCAGGCGACGGCCGATTTGGGTTACGCGGTGAACAGTGGCGGCGACGTGAATGGCGACTGCTACCCGGACGTGGTTGTGGGGGCGGTGAAGTACGCCCAAACGACGGTGAAAGGGGGCGCGGTCTTCCTCTTCTATGGCGGGCCTGGTGGGTTGCCCGACCAGCCTGATTGGTTTTTTGGGACGGATATGAACGGCGCGGGGTTGGGAACGGCCGTTGCCATCGCCGGCGACATCAACGGAGATGGTTACGACGACTTGGTCGTTGGCGCGCCAGGGTGCAGCAACCCGGAACCAAAGGAGGGCTGCGTCTACGTCTTTTTTGGTTCGGCCAACGGCCTGGGCAACGCGCCAGACCAGATTTTGCAGCTAGACCGGCGCGATTCTTACCTGGGAACGGCCGTTGACCTGGCTGGTGACGTGAACGGCGATGGCTACGACGACATGATCGTGGGGGCAAAATGGTTCGCCAACAACCTGACTAACGAGGGGGCCGCTTTTCTCTTCCTCGGCGGGCCGGATGGCCTGAGCGACGCCCCAGTCTGGCAGTTTGAGGGGAATCAGGCAAGAGCTAGCCTGGGAACGGCCGTTGCTGGCGTTGGCGATGTTGATGGCGACGGCTACGCCGACTTCCTCGTTGGCGCACCCTTCTTTGATGGCCCGGCTGTGGACAGCGGGTACGCCGCCCTCTTCCTCGGCTCGCCCGACGGACCTGGCGACACCCCTGCCTGGGAGATCACTGGCAGCCATACCGACGCCCACCTGGGTCAGGCCCTCGCCGCTGCCGGAGACGTGAACGGCGCGGGTCTGCCCGATGTCCTCAGCGGCGCGCCTGGTGGGCAAAATCAGGACGAGCAGGCGATCGGGGCGGCTTTTCTCTACGCTGGCCGGTCCGACTGGTCTGATGCGGAGCCGTTATGGACGGTCGTTTCCGACCAGCCTAACTCCCGCTTTGGCGCGGCCGTCAGCGGCGCCGGAGATATGAACAACGACGGCTATGCCGACGTCGTCGTCGGCGCCTGGCAGTACAGCGGCGACCAGTCGAAAGAAGGCAAGATATTCATCTACCTGGGCGGCCCTGGCGGGCCAACCGCCCAGCCCTTTTGGACTGCCGAGGGCAACAAAGCGGAGACAATGTTCGGCTTCGCCCTCGGCGTGGGCGCAGATATCAGGCAGGATGGCTACGCCGACCTCGTTGTAGGCGCGCCAGAATTCCGTAACCAGACGGAATTGCGTGGGCGCGCTTTCCTCTATTATGGCCGCGACGTTAACGCGCCCGACTACGCCACGTTTCTCCCCCTTGTCACAAACAGCTAACTGGTTAGACCTTATCGGCAATAACCCTATATCGCGCAAAAACGCAGCGGCGCAGGGGCGTTTCCCCTTGCGTTTCTGCGCTTTTTGCTTTGTTTTGCGCCTGTTGATGATTGGTTGAGTGTTGGCTGGTACTTTAGTGCTGCATTGGCTCAACGCTATTCACCTTCGCCAGCATCAACACCCTTTCATGTCGCTATCATCAGGCGAGGAAATCGGCTCTTTTAAGCGAAGGCAGGGCAGTCGGGAAAACCAGGGGGATCACGATGCAGAAGTTACTGGCGCTCTTTGAAAAAAGCAGTGATGCGGCGTTTGTGATCGATCATGATCAGCGAATTATCTTCTGGAATGAGACGGCGGCCCACCTGATGGGTTACACGCCTCAAGAAGCGGCGCAGCGCAAGTGCTGGGAACTTCTGCGTGGCGTAACAAAAGAGGGCTGCCCTCTATGCAAATACATTTGCCCCATTGTGGAGCAGGTCAGGGCGGGCGAGACGGTCCACAGTCAGGACATGGCTATACGGGTGAAGGGCGGCGCTTTTTTACCGGTCAATTTCAGTACCATCCCCGTCCCTCCAGAGTGGCGGAATGGCCAGACCCCGCTGTTGATTCATTTGCTGCGCCCCTTGCTGGAGCCGGACACGCAATTTGGGCGGTTGCGACTGTTTCTGTTGGGGCCACTGCGGGCGCAGCGGGTG
>CAYONK010000332.1:0-3732 GCA_964405285.1 uncultured Ardenticatenaceae bacterium | reverse complement strand
CACGCGGGCTGTTGGTTTTGTTGGCTCAGACGGGCGGAGTACCGGTTACGGGGGAGTGGTTGGGGGCGACGCTCTGGCCGGATTTGCCGGTAGGGGAGGCGAGGGAGATGGTGAGAACGGCCGTTACCCACCTTCGCCTTAGCCTGGAACCTGACCTCCCAGCGCCAGATCACTCCACCTACGTCCAACAAAGCGGCCAGGGCTGGCAGCTCTGCCCAGATGTGCCGCTCTGGACGGACCTGGACCACGCTGCAGCGCAGCTAAAGCAGGCGCGGCTGGAACCGAATCTGCGCTGCGCCCAGGCCATGTTGGAAGGGTTGCTACCTTTGTTCCGGGGAGAATACCTGGCGGATTTGCGGGAAACGGCCGTTTGGTCCCCCGCTCACCACGCGACCGCCCGCCAACTCCACCTCGCCACCCTCGAACTCCTCGGCGATCTCATGGCGCAGCTCAACCAACCCCAAGAAGCCAAAAAACAGTATCTCAGCGCTCTTATGCTGGACCCCGACAGCCAGACCGCCTACGACAAGCTTCTCCAACTAGCCCATCCACCCAGCAGCCAGACCATCAGCCTGCAAAAATGCCAGCGCCTCAGCCATATCTTGCGCTGCCAGTTAACCATCCTTCTGGAAACAGAATTCCGCGAACTTCTCACCGAAACCTGAAAACAGACAGCACGATCGTACTGGTTGACTATTGGTTGAGTACCAGATGGTACTTTAGTCCCATATACCTTATACCGACGTGACCGCAGATGCCAGAGCAATATGTCAGCCAAAACATTGAGAACGACTGGCGCTTTTTCCCATAACCAGGTAGCACAAGGAGGCGACCTAACCATGAAAGTCAAGCATTCCCTAATCCTTTTACTCATCACCATCACGACGGTTATCACAAGCAGCATCCTATTCGCCGATGATGGTGCGATGTTCCGCCGCAACATCTCCAAGACGCCAGACCAGGAGACCGAGCGCGCCAACATCAACCACATGACGTTCTACGTACCCGCGCAATCCTCGTCTGGTGAACTCGTGACTCTCGAATATTTCTATGTGGACAACGAGACTGACGAGCCGGACTTCACTCGCGAGTACGCCAAACCTTTGGTAGCGGTCTACGTTGATGGCCTGCCTGAAGAACACCAGGAAGAAGGGTTCTCCAGCATCATGAGCGGAGCCGGTTGGGGTCAGCACGACGCCTACGCGGCCGTCTCCTTAGACGACGGCGCAAGCTGGAAACGTACCAACCTCTCGAACTCGGCACACCTGTCATCCTTCACGCTGGCAAACGGATACCCCTATCCCGGAGATGCCTTCAACATGACTTTCGCCATCGCCGGGGATAAGGTGTTGGTTGGCTGGATCAGCAAATACTGCGACGGCGGCTCCCCAATGTACACAAAAGCTGATGACCATAAGGCGTGGTTGTCGGAAGTATTTGGAGTTGACCCGCTCTACGTGAATGACCTCTTTGGCGTAGCCGGATCTCAGAAGTCAGTAGACTATACTCTTCAGGGGTTTCCCGAAGTGGGCGAGATTCCTTACACCTGTATTTGGTCGGCCCGCGGCACGTTGGTAGAGGTCGAATTGGATAGTGGAGACACCGGTTACGACATCGTCTGGACCAAAGCCGAGCGCTTGACCTCTGGTCGCCGTGACGCCAACCGCCTGGAGATGGCGGGCGACAGCGCGGCTGGCTTTATGATGGTCTGGCAGGAAGACCCTGAGGGGCTGCGCCCCGGTCAGGGCCTCGGCCCCGGCGAGGGCTGGTCCGGTGCGGTGGTCAACGGGCAAACCGACTTGTGGTACTCATACATCTCCATCGCGAACTTCGAGCAGGTGTGGTCCGATGACGGTGATGACGCTGAACCGGTTTCTATCTATGAGTATGATAACGACAGTATGCCGAAAGTCGTCGTGCCAATGGCTATGCCCATCCGCCTGACAGACAATGCGATGTGTAGAGTGGGTGGTCAAAATGCGCTCCCCTACTGCTACATCAATTTCGAGGACGTGGATGACGATGGCAATCTGATTCTGCCGGATCTGCTGCCCACTGCCCCACTACCGGAGGGCGCTTCGACCTTCTGCGCCGACACAGTCCAGTGGACGACCCCCAGTGGCAACATACTGACGCTCTGTGTGGCAAAAGACGGGCGCGTTATGCAAGGTCGTGTGGGCGCTTCACGCCCGCGCGTCAACGTGCAGCCCTACGACACTGACGGCGACGGCCGTTACAACAACGCCTGGGTAATCATGGGTGCAGAGGAATCGAAAGCGATGGGTGAGGGCGGCGCTCCGACTGACCCCGGCGGCGGTCAGCCAGATGAAGAAGAACCGGAAGACGTCGGCAAAAACATGTGGTACTACTCCTTCAGCATACTCAGGCCAGGCTTCGTGATGCAGGGCGGTATGCTCAACCAGCCGGCTAAGTGCAATCCATATGACGCCGATGATAGCGAAAGATGTCCAGACGGCGTCGGCGAATTCTACGCCCCTCTGACCGACCTGTGGGGCAATCAAATCTACGAAACCGAGATTTCCCGCCGCTTCTCGCACATGTCTCAGCCGATCCATCAGATTGGCGACAGCGGCGTGTCCGCGGTGCTGATCGTCAAGCAGGGTATCCTCAACCAGGGCGGTCCGGCCGACATCTTCCTGCGGATGACCGCAGTGCCGGATGATGTTTGGCAAGCATGTCCTACCGGCTCCCCGTATGAGCGCTGCCTGCCCGCCGGTTACAACCCCTACGCCTACGAAAACCTGGTCTGTGACGAGTGGGCTTACCGGACCGACCTGGGGCAGGAAGCGAATCCACGCTACCTGCAAGGGTTGTGCCTTAGCAATATGATCAATGTTTCCGGTAGTACCATCGTCGCATGCGATAACGGTACCAGCGGCGACGACTGCGCGGCGGCCTTCCCCTGGGATGGCGGCGTATCCCCCTTCCCCAAAGTGATTGAGTGGCGACAGTGTGGTGGCGCTGAGATGGAGTTGGGTGGTTTTGTCTGCGACGACAATGACCTGGATGACCAGAGCTGGGAGAACCCCTACGATGTTGCCAAGGGCCACCGCGGCTTCATTGACGGCGACTTCATCATGATGATGTACGCCTGGTCGCCCAACTGGAAGGCCAACAGCGTGGGCAACGACCACTACAACCTGTACGCCCGCCGCTCCTTCGACGGCGGCCTGACCTGGACGACCACACCGGCTGAACTGGATGGCGTGGGTGAAATTGGCGATGGCTCCGACCCGACTGTGTGCGAGAACTACGGCGCTGGGCAAAATTACACAACGGTCTGTTCCGAGTATGAGCCAGGCGCGTTCGAGCAATCTCGCAATCTCTCGCAGCTTACCGGCAATAAGGTGACCATCCTTGACCCGCGCTACACGCCTACCGGCGGGATCAAGATGCTGCCCATCACCGACCTCAAGGTGATTGGCTTCGATGGTTACGACGACGACGTGCGCGACCCCTCTAAGTACTTCATCGTTTACGAGACGGGGGACAACACCACAGTCGCTTTTGGCGAAGCCACCCCACTCGACCTCTTCTACAGCCGGGCCACCAACTGGGGCGATGACTATAACTTGGTGCCATATGTAAACTCGAGTACAGGAGAAGTTACTTATGGCTTCGACTGGCTGGAGAACAAAAAAGACGACCTCTCTGGTGAGGCAGCCAACACCTGCAACAACGCCGGCACCTTCTACTACGTCATCTGGAACC
>CAYONK010000331.1:0-5875 GCA_964405285.1 uncultured Ardenticatenaceae bacterium | reverse complement strand
GCCGCTTCGATTGCCGCAGCCGCAGCAATCGCTGCCAGAATATCCTCGTCAGTATCATCGCCAATCAGCGTCTTGCTGAGATCGTATTCCTCGATGCCCACTTTCGCCGGTGCAGCAGCCACCTGCTCACGCGCCTCTAACTGCTTCTGATGGATGTTGAAGCCCGTGCCGGCCGGGATCAGCTTACCGATGATCACGTTCTCCTTCAACCCATGCAGATTGTCTTCCTGGCCGCCAATCGCCGCTCCGGCCAACACCTTGATGGTATGTTGGAAAGAGCTGGCAGAAAGGAAGCTGTCCGTGTTCAATGAGGCTTTGGTGATGCCCAACAAAACGGGTTCCGCCTGCGCCGGGATACCACCTTCTTCGATGATCTCTTCGTTGTTCGCCTGGAAGATGGCCAGATCGATCAACTCGCCAGGCAACATTTCCGTATCGCCAGAAGCAGTAACCACCACTTTGCTCAACATCTTGCGGATAATCACTTCAAAATGCTTATCGTGGATATTCTGGCCCTGCGGCCGGTAGACGATCTGCATTTCGCGCAGCAAGTATTGCGTGACAGCGTCTCGTCCCAAGATCTCCAGGATACGATGCGGGTTCTTGGAACCTTCGGTCAACTGATCACCAGCCGTGACTTGCTGACCATCAGAGATCAACATACGCATACCCGCCGGGATTTCGTAATCGCGCTCTTCACGGCTTTCCCAGATCACGCGCAGCCCTTGCCCGTCTTGGATTACCCGGCCACCATGCCGCGCCGGGATGATTTCGTCATCTTTCTCGGCGATAATGGTTCCCGCTTCGATCTCTTCTTCGTTTTCCACCTTGACCAACCAGTCGCTGGGAACGTCGTATACGTCATCTACCAGTTTGCTTTCGGTGACAAAGACGTGGCGCACGCCATCTACAACCCGAATCTCGGCGATACCGCCGATCTCAGTCATAACCGCCTCACCCTTGGGCCGCTGCCGCGCCTCGAACAACTCTTCAACGCGGGGCAAACCCTGGGTGATGTCACCGGCGGCCGAGGCCGTACCACCGGTATGGAAGGTGCGCAAGGTGAGCTGAGTGCCCGGTTCCCCGATGGATTGGGCGGCGACGATACCAACGGCCGTTCCCTCTTCCACCAGCTTCCCACGAGCCAGGTCAATCCCATAACATTTCTTGCAAACCCCGCGCCGCAGTTCACAAGTCATCGGTGAATAAACGTACACTTCAGCAATGCCAAGTTCATCCACTTCCTGAGCCAGCTCGTCGGTAAACAAGTCACCCTCATGGATGATAATCTCGCCCGTCTCCGGGTTGACCACGTTCTCGGCGACCACCCGGCCATAGAGCCGCTCCGCCAACGTCTGTTTCCCGAAATTATCCGACCGGCGCACATAAATACCCTTCTTCGTGCCGCAGTCATCGGCCATGACGATGATGTCCTGAGCGATGTCCACCAGACGGCGGGTTAGATAACCGGCGTCGGCGGTTCGCAGCGCCGTGTCGGCCAGACCTTTACGAGCGCCATGCGTCGAGATGAAATACTCCAGGGTATTCAAGCCCTGGCGGAAATTGGACTGAATAGGCACCACGATGATCCGACCGCTGGGGTCAGCCATCAAACCGCGCATACCAGCTAACTGCGTGATGGGGCCAAAACCACCCTTGCCCGCGCCCGACAGCGCCATGATGGCGATGGGGCTGCCCGGATCCATGGCATTACGCACCGCTTTTTCTACCTGGTCTTTCGCGCTGTTCCACTGCTCAACCGTCCGTTGATATTGCTCGTCCTCGGTCAGAAGGCCGCGCCGGTACTGCCGGTCAATCTCGTCCACCTTCTTGCGGGCGTTGGTCAAAATTTCGTCACGCTCTTCAGGGATGGTGAGATCGGCGACGGCGATGGTTGTGCCGGAGACGGTAGCGTATTGAAAGCCGATATTCTTAATGTTATCAACCAGATCAATCGTTGCTTCGTCGCCCAACAGGCGATAGACGCGGTTGATCAGGTTGTTGACGCCGCCTTTGTCCAGCACCCGGTTGACGAAGCGGGCCTCTGGCGGCAGCACCAGGTTAAACAACACGCGGCCTGGCGAAGTTTCGATGATTCGCGTGCGCGGTTTGCCGTCAGCGTACCGCTCGTGGTTGTCTTTGGAGTAGGTTTCCGTTTGCAGTTTAATGCGGGCGTGAATGTCCACGTAGCCCAGGTCGTAGGCGGTTTGCACCTCTTCGAGGGAGCTAAAGACACGGCCTTCACCAAAACGGCCGTCTTGCATCAACGTCAGGTAATAGACGCCCAAAACCATATCCTTCGACGGGCCGACAATCGGCTCGCCGTTGGCCGGTTTCAGCAAATTGCGCGTGGCCATCATCAACTCTTTGGCCTCTTGCACCGCCTTGTCCGATAGCGGCACGTGAACAGCCATCTGGTCGCCATCAAAGTCAGCGTTAAACGCCGCGCAGACCAATGGGTGCAGCTTGATGGCCTTACCTTCCACCAACATCGGCATAAACGCCTGAATACCAAGCCGGTGCAAGGTCGGAGCGCGGTTCAACATAATCGGCCGGCCGACGATCACCTCCTCCAACACCTGCCACACTTCCGGCTGCTGCCGTTCGATGAAACGGCGCGCCCCCTTCACGTTGCTGGCGTGGCCATACTTCACCAACTTGCTAATAACAAACGGCCGGAACAACTCCAACGCCATCGTCTTCGGCAAACCGCATTGCCCCAACTTCAACTTCGGCCCCACCACGATAACGGAACGGCCGGAATAGTCTACGCGCTTGCCCAGCAGATTGCGCCGGAAACGCCCCTTCTTACCCTTCAGCATATCGGAGAGCGATTTCAATTCACGACGGCCCCGGCGACTGAGCGCCTTACCTCGCTGGCTGTTATCAATCAGGCTGTCTACCGCTTCCTGGAGCATACGCTTCTCGTTGCGCACGATCACGTCCGGCGCGCCCAGCTCCAACAACCGCTTAAGGCGATTGTTACGGTTAATCACCCGGCGATATAAATCATTCAGGTCGGAGGTGGCAAAACGGCCGCCATCCAACTGCACCATCGGCCGCAAATCAGGCGGGATAACCGGCAGCACAGTTAGGATCATCCATTCCGGCCGGTTGCCACTCTGCCGCAGCGCCTCAACCACCTGCAAACGGCGGGTGGCCCGCTTGGCCGCCTGCTTCGAGCGGGTGGTTCTCACCTCGCGCCACAAGTCGCGCGATAATTGGTCCAGGTCCATGCGGCGCAAAATCTCATAGAGCGCCTCAGCTCCCATGTCCGCCTTAAAGACGTTGCCAAACTTGCTCTTCAGTTCACGATATTCCGTCTCATTGAGGAACTGCATTTGCGTCAGCCCCTCAAGCTGTTCCCGATTCGCCTGGTACTGTTGCCGCAGACGATTCAGTTTCAAGCCAACCACGTCTCGCTTTTCCTGGCCGACCAGCATCGTCTCAGAACGCAGTTCTTCAATTTCTTTGTGCAGCGCGGCCACCCGGCTCTGATGGTCTTCCTCATGTTCTTGTTGCACACGAGTCAGGCGCTCTGTGGTGATTTCTTGCACCATCACAGCATGTTCACGGCCGACCGTCTCACCTTTTTGCGCGATGAACTCGCCATCCAACAGCACATCTTCGGGCGCCTCTTTCCCGCGCAAATTAGCCAGGCGTTGCTCGATAATCTTAGCCTCTCGCACCACCTCATCGCTGATTTCGGACAGCCGGTCATCAAACGTGGCGTTCAGTTCAGCCAGTTGGTTTTCCAGATCGGCCAACCGGTCAGTCACGTCGGAGGTCGCATCGGCCACTTCGCCTTGCATTTCATTTTCCAGGCGCAGCTCCGCCTCTTCCAATTCTTCGTCCAGGCGTTTGAGAGCGCGCTGTCGCGCCTCTTCATCTACGCTCGTGGTGACGTATTGGGCAAAGTAGAGAACGCGATCCAGATTGCGGCGCGAAACGTTTAAGAGCAAGCCCATATAGCTGGGCACGCGACGGGTGTACCAGACGTGGGCCACCGGGGCCGCTAACTCAATATGCCCCAACCGCTCACGCCGGACGGAAGACCGGGTGATTTCCACGCCGCATTTATCGCAAACGATGCCTTTGTAACGAATGTTCTTATACTTACCACAGTAACATTGCCAATCGCGGGTTGGGCCAAAAATGGCTTCGCAAAACAGGCCATCTTTTTCAGGCCGCAAACGGCGGTAATTGATCGTTTCTGGTTTAGTGACCTCACCATAGGACCAGGACCGAATATGGTCGGGGGATGCCAGGCTAATTCTGAGCGAGCGGAATTCTGTTGTATCCACCAGATAACCTCCCAAGGTATTTGAAGCTCCGTCCCAATTTATTTATTGAGCAAGTGGCAGTACTGCCGACGGGGACAAAAGTGCTTAAACAGTAAAAGAGCGTATGGCTTTTTACAGCCTACGCTCTCGCATTCATGCAGGGCACCTTCTGTAGCATAACCCTTCCATTCTATGGGAAAACTCAAAAATGTCAAGATATTTTTGTTATGTCTTGGCAAGTGGATCGGGCTGCGTTATAATCGCTTGTTAGCTCGTGGGTACGACGCAATTCGGCGCGACGGCCTTTGGGCAGCACATTACATCATGGAGGATTGTCAAGATGCCTTTAGAAGTGGCAGAAAAAGCCGAAATATTCCAGGAATTTGGCACTCATGAGGGTGACACGGGTTCCCCAGAAGTCCAAATCGCCATGTTTGATCGGCGTATTAAACAGTTGCAGGAACACCTGAAACTGCACCGGCACGATGAAAGTTCGCGGCGTGGTTTATTGAAGCTGGTCGGCAAGCGGCGGCGGATGCTCGCTTACTTGCGTAAGAAAGACCCGGATCGGTATCGCGCAATCATCAAACGCCTGGGCTTGCGCCGGTAAAAATTTATGTGTATCTGAGCGTGAGGGCGAACTAAGTTCGCCCTCACGCCGTTGAAGCCAGGGTGATAGGTTTAGGAATTGGATATTGTCCCGTACGCCAGACAGGGTGGTCTGGTCAGGTAGGGGCCAATCTCCAGTCCCTAACCCCCCGGTTTCAACATCTTATCCAATTGGGTTGAATCGAGTGTATTGTCTGCTGTCAGCTTTTTGCTGTTCAGTCGTTGTTTGCCCCACCTGTGACCAGGGCCGGTTTACCCTAACTACAACCCGATCTATCCAACTGAAGATGTTATTCTGGAGATTTTAAGCAAAATGTTACCTGAACACACTTTTACGACAACTGTAGCTGGTAAGACGGTTACGTTTGCCAGCGGTAAGCTGGCTGAACAAGCTGGCGGCGCTGTGACCATTCGCCTGGGCGACTGCCTCTTGTTGGCGGTAGCCACTATGTCCAAGAACGTCCGCGAAGGGCTGGACTTTTTCCCGTTAAGCTGCGATTACGAAGAAAAAATGTATGCTGCCGGCCGTATCCCCGGTGGATTTTTCCGCCGCGAGGGTCGCCCGACGACGGACGCCACTCTCACTTCGCGCTTGATTGACCGGCCACTGCGCCCCCTCTTCCCCGACGGGATGCGCAATGAGGTGCAGGTCATTGTCACCACGCTTTCCTCGGACGGTGTACATCGGATGGACATCATGGCCATTAACGCCGCCAGCGCGGCGCTCACCATCTCTGACGTTCCCTGGGATGGACCGATTGGCGCGGTACGTGTGGCTTATATTGACGGCACATTTGTCGTGAATCCGACGAACACGGAGATGGAAAATAGTACGCTCGATTTGCGCATGGCGGGCAGCCGCGACGCGATCATCATGGTGGAAGCTGGGGGCAACGAAGTACCGGAGAGCCTGTTTGTAGAAGCGTTGGAGTTTGGCCACCGGGCAATGCAGCCATTAATTGATGTACAGGAGGAGATGCGGG
>CAYONK010000330.1:0-5893 GCA_964405285.1 uncultured Ardenticatenaceae bacterium | reverse complement strand
GCGCGGAGAAGCAAAATTTCCAGAGAAAACCTCCGCGTTTTCCGCGCTCTCCGCGGTTAAAAAGGGCTTTTTTCGGAAGAGTCATTTTTGGGTCATAGGCAAATAATTGTTGCACCCTTGATAGAATGTAACGTTGGAACTGCTGCCGCTGACCAAAGTCCCATTGTCGCGGGACCAGGAGCTGGCGGTGAATGTGCGCCCCCCAGTCTGGCAGGTTGCCGGGCCGTTGTAACGGACGAACCAGCGCACCACACGCGGATGCCCGGCGATGGCCTCGCCAACGGCCGCTCGCCAATATAGCCCACCGACATCATTGTGCAGTTCGCTGGCAGAATAATAGTGGGAACGGCCGTCGCCGGTATAAATGCGCGCCCCTTGCACCGTAAACAAGGTGGTCGAAGGCAACTGCAACCGCACGTAAGCCCCCGGCGCGGCAAAACCGCTGTTGCTGATGGTGCTGTACAGATAAAACGAGTCGTCGAATGCGGCGCCTACCTCAGGATCAAGCGTGGCAGCGACTGAATGGTTGGCCGGTTGCATCACGACGACCGAGGCCAAACCATAAGGCTGACTGGACGAGATCGAAAAGGCATTGACACGAATCCGCCAGGTCCCCGGCGCGCCGCTGGTGTTGGTGATTTTGATGTATTCAACCGTGTCGTCAACGGTTAAGGAAGAGCCGCGCAGCGTGTTGTTCGCGTCGTAAACGCGCAAATCCAGGTCGTTGATCACCGTGTCGTTGTTTGCCCCAGCGACCGGGTCCGCCCAGGTGAGGGCGATGCGGATTTCTGAGTAACCGGCCGGCACGGTGAAATTGTGATCATTGGCCGCGCCCGAAGTAGCCAATGAATTGTCCCACCGGGTCGTATCGCTGATGCCCGCCTGGTCATAGATGGCGTGATAGGTGTTGATCATCCCCCGGCCATATCTGGCGATGTCCGCTCCGCCGACGTTTGTCGCCGAAGCGATCAGCGTCGCCTTAACCACCTCCGGCCAATTGCGATAGCCAGGGAAAGCGTGGAGGAATTGAGCGACGCCACCCGTCACCTGCGGCGCGGCCATGCTTGTGCCATTCCAGGTGTCATAGTCTTGGTTTGGCGTGAATTGATACCAGGCCACGGCCGAACGAGTGCGCACGCCAGGGGCCATCAGGTCTGGCTTCACCCGCGAATGCCCATCGCCGTCAATATCAATCGGGCCGAAGTTACTGAAGCATATCCGCTCACCGGGCGGCCAGTTGGTGTCGGTACCGCCGCCGGGGCAGCTTGCTACGCTGGTGTTGGGCCAGTTGCCATCTTTTACTGCGCCGACGGTGATGGCGTTTTTGGCCGTGCCGGGACTGCGCGAGAGGGCGTTGTCGTTGTGGGTGATGATCACCATGTTCATCCAACGATTGCCGAATTCGCCGCGCACAGCCCGATCGGCCAATTGGGAGCTGACGGCGTAGGTGTTGTTGCCCCCACCCCAACTATTGTTGGAGACGTGGCCGCTGTTGCTGGCTCCTCTTTCCAGGGATGCCTGGAAATCGCTGTTGAAGTAACCGAAACCGCCCGGCACGTTGCAGCAAAGGCGATAGATGAGGAAGTTGACGTTGGGGGCGATGCCTTGCCAGGAACGGCCGCTTGTGCCTACCCCGCTACCGCCGATGCTGCCGGCGACGTGGGTGCCATGGCTGTCAACGGCCGTTGCCGTAGTGTCCACCGTCGGATAGTAACCACGCCGGTCGGTGATGCGGCTTAACGGCAGGTCGGGATGAAACGTGCTGCCCTGGTGGGCAATGCCAGAATCCATCACCATCACGTTAATGCCGGTCCCGGTGTAGCCATTATTTTTGATAATGTCGCCGCCGGTCGCCAGGTTGCCCTCCAGATTGGCCTGGATGCCAGTCGGCGGCGTAACCTCTGGCGTCTCAAAGGAGCCAGATTCGTAGCGAATCTGTTCGTGGACCATCTGCACGGCCGGATTCGCCGCCAGAGTGTAGACGGCGCTGGCGGGCAATGCGCCTTCAACGAGGAAGATGGCCCCATTGGAGGCGCGTTCGATGGTCATCACTTTTTGCAGGTCGGCCAACTGCGCTTCGGTGGGCGGCTCGAAAAACTGGACGGTGACGGCAACGGCCGTTTCCGCCCCATTCAACCCATTGATTTCCGCCTGCAACCCTTCGCTAATCTGGAACGCGGGCGGAACCTGCCCGACGAAGCTGATTTTGCCCTGGGCGATGGCCTCGGCAACGGCCGTTACCGCTTCGGCCGGGATTTTGGCGTAGAAAGAAAGCCGGTCCAGCGGGTCGCCAAAAACGACGCCGCGCGCCGCCAGTTCCTCCTTCAGGGCAATGTCTACCGGATAAGCAAATTGCACTGCCAGGTATTCAGCCGGGAAATCGGCCGCCTCAAGCTGCTGCCGTAGACCGGCGGCCATGCCTGGCGTGGCTACCAGCAAGTTATTCGCGCCAAAGCGGATAAATTCGCTCTGCGGCGCCTCTTTCTCTGGTTCCAGAGCAAATGGGACAGCGGAGAACCGGGTCACAGTCGGATCGTCGAGGTATTGACCCGTCTCTTTATCGTAGCCGTGGAAAACATCGTCGAGCGTGCTAGAAACGGCCGTTTCCCCCGCCTTCGCGGCAGCAAACAAAGCCGCCACGTATGGATCATCCGTGCTGCCCCACCTGGCGAGCGCCACGCGATCATCTTCCGCCAGATCTACCTGATCGGGCGTTTGCGCCGCTGACGGGGCGATACCCCCCTGCGCCAACCACAGAACCATTGCGCAAAAACTCAAAAAGAGAATTGTCTTCACCGCTTTCATCGTCACCTCGCTTTGTCAAAATCTATTCTGACACGGTGCGGGTCACTTCGCGTCGCCACATCCGCGTAAGCCTGTTCTATACGATTAAACGCATGAACAGAGCGAATTCCGGCTCCATCGCTTTTCCCCACTGACTTTCAACGCCTGGTTCTCTATAAACCGTACCCAAAACAGCATAATAACACAAAAACAAAGCAACTATACAACCTCTCAATCTGACAGCCAGGTTTTTAACGAGGCGTCTGACAAACTTGCAGTCGGGCGGAAACGTCAGGTCTCTATAAGTCAAAAATTTACTGGGGCTGTGGAAATTCGGGGATTGTCCGGTCTGAGCGGCTGCGTCATGAATTCCGGTTACCCCCTCCCCTATTCTGGCTCAAGCAGACCAGATACTAATGTCTACCAGCGTATACCTTAGTGATTACAATATCTACCAACGTATATCAACGTATTTATAAGAATCTCATCGTATAACAACGTATACAATGGGAGACGTTAGAAACTCCCCCAACGATTTGGCTTCTTGGCATCGTGAATGGAGACCCACACATTTCCCCATATCGCGCATCAAGCCGAAAAATGGTTGAGAAACGGCCGAAATCTATTTATGGGTGTTGTTGGATGATCGCGGGCCAAAAACGGCTCAGGCGCAAAATTTCGGCCGTTTCCAGCCATCCCCGATAGCGCAACCGATGAAAATGCGCCGAAAAAAGGCGGGCCGCGACTGTAACGGCCGTTTCCCCCCATCTATCGGCAAACATCGGCCACAAAGCAACAGCGCCAGAATCGCAAACGGGCGCGATCTGGCGCTGCTCAACGTCTATCAAGGTATACAATGTACGCCACGAAGTATACCAATGTATACGATAGTCTACTCTCCAAAATCAATCGTATTGCGGAATTTCGGCGAATCGCTGCGGAGGAGGGTGGGGGGCGGGATTTCTCCCCTGGCGTAAAAGTCCCAGGCATAGAGCAATAAATACTTGGCCAACTGCGAGGCAGGAACACCCAGGTCAACCGATTCTCGCTGCAACGCATCCTTCAAATCCTGACCAATATCGTAGGTGGCTCGGCCGATCAGCCGACTTTTTGGCGTACGGTTCTTGCTGCGCTGCGGCAGGCTGCTCTCCCGCACCGGGGGGGTCAGCGCGGCGGGGCGGGCGGCCGCCGGTTCTGGCGGAGCAGGAGCCAACCCCTGGAGCTGGCTCATCACGTCTGGGATTTCTTTACGCTTACTCATCTTGAACAATCCTTCGGGTTAATTCCATGTAATCTTTAGCCCCGTTGCTCAGTGGGTCGTACTCGAAGATGTGCTGGCCATGGGCTGGCGACTCACTGAGGCGGACATTGTAGCGAATAGGTTCGCAAACGGCCGTTCCAAAGTTTCGCGTCAGCTGCGGCATAATCTCACCCGTCTGCTTGACCCGACGATCCAGCGCCGTAGGCAGCACATAGCGAAGCTGCACCGGATGGTAACGGCGCACCTCCTCAATCCGCTGGGTAAATTCAATCAACCCATCCAGGCTCAACACCTCCAGATTCACCGGCGTCAGGACCTCCTGGGCAAAAAACAGCACGTTGATTTGCAGGTTATCCCAACCGGGCGAGGTATCCAACAAGACGTAATGATAGGGCTGGATGTGGGGGCGCAGCGCCGCGGCCAACGTCTCTTCCTGGCGCATGTCGGCTTCGGCGATCACCTGCTTTACCGCCGCCAGCCGATGCCCCCCGGCCAACAGGTGCAGATTCGGGCGCGCTTCGACAACGGCCGTTGCAAACGGCACGTGCCCCAACATAAAATCCGCCAGGCCAATCTCCGGCCGCAGCCCCAACGCCTTGCCCGCCTGCGCCTGAGTGTCGGTATCAATCAACAAGACGCGCCGGCCAGTGATGGCTAACGCCGCTGCCAGATTAACGGCCGTTGTGGTTTTACCCACGCCGCCTTTCGAGAGGGAGATGGAGATAATACGTGTCATAGTATACTAATGTAGCACAATGTATACCTTTGGCAAGAACTTGATCATTTGGTCTCAACAGGGGGATTGGAGCTATAATGAGGGATGTGGTCGTTGGCGATAACGGCCGTTTGTATTCTTCGCATAGTCTAACTTTGAAAACAGAACCAACCTCTAAAGATGCTCCATGTCTGAAACCAACACGCTTATCCCCGTCGCCCAACGCTCCGTAGATTTCTACGGCGATCAAATTACCGCCTTACTGGTAAAAGAGGGGGAGCGCCAGCAAATCTATGTCCCCCTGCGCCCTTTGTGCGACTACCTCGGCGTAGACTGGTCAGCCCAACGGAAACGCACCGGCCGCGATCCTGTATTGGCCGAAGTAATGATGTCTGTGGTCGTAACGACCACGGACATAGACCCGGAAAATCGCCGCCCCCGCACCAGCAATATGCTCTGCCTGCCCCTCGACTACCTGAACGGCTGGCTTTTCGGCATCAACGCCTTGCGCGTCAAAGAGGACATCCGCGACAACCTGATCCGTTACCAACGAGAATGCTACCGGGTGCTGGCCAACGCCTTTCTCGCCCCGGAAGTAGTCGTCCGGCCCGTAGACGATGACGACAGCAACGCCCTGATGCAGCTCCACAACATGGCCCTGGTCATCGCCGCCACTACCCGCGAGATGCTCGAAGTGCGCCGTCTGGCCCTGGACAACAAAACACGCCTGGACGCTGCCCGCGAATACCTGCAAGGCATGAACCATCGCCTAAAAGTGGTGGAACAGCGCACTCAGGCCGGCCCGCTAACAGAAGAACAGGCGCGGGAAATCCAACATCGCGTCAACCTGATCGCTCAGGAATTGAGCAAACGCGAACCGGGGCAGAAGCATCATATGGGCGTCTACGAGGCGCTGCGCCAGGAGACGGGGGCCACCAGCTACAAATCTATCCCGCCAAAAGGCTACGAAGCAGCCATCGCTTTCCTCGACAACTGGCTGCGAGCCATTGAGGCGGCGGGTGAATCGTCCGATGCTGGCGAATAGGTTACTGTTTCATTGCCACAACATATGTCGTGTTAACACAACAATTGCTTGACATTCTCACAAAATCATATTAGTATACTTGCGAGTA
>CAYONK010000329.1:0-5909 GCA_964405285.1 uncultured Ardenticatenaceae bacterium | reverse complement strand
GATGGCTACCTGCCCGTAGACGTCTCTCTCATCTCCCTGTCGCCCAGCGTGCGCGGCATCTGCTGATTGACTTCGGCGATGATGATGCGCGACGCCTCGGCCGCCGGTTTGGTCGTGCCCACCTCCACGCCGAAGCTGCAAAAGCCATGCTCGTCCGGTGGCGATAGGGAGATGAGAGAGACGTCTACGGGCAGGTAGCCATCGCGGAAGAGGCCGGGGATTTCACTGAGAAATACAGGGGTGAAATCGGCGCGGCCGGCCTGCACTGCCTGTCGCACGTTGTGGCCGATGAAGAGCGCGTTGACGCGGAAACTGTCGCCATAGGCCGGGTCGCAATACGGGGCCGGGGCGAAGGTGAGAATGTGGGTCAGTTCCACGTCGCGTAGTTCCGGAGCGCGAGCGGTTAACCCATTGGTCAACTCAACCGGCACGCCAGCGCCGCCGCCCACGTAAATCCGGTTGCCAGATTCAATGGCGCTGAGAGCTGATTGAACGTCGGTGATTTTGCTGCGGTAGAGGTTTTCCCAATTCATCGTAGAATTTCCTTAAAAGCGGAGCCGCCAGGCGAAAGATGGACATCTACTTCCCGGCCGAGCGCCGAGGCGATGTCTGGATGGGTGAGTTTGCCCTGGTGGAGGACAACGCCGCGCAGCAGGGCGGAGCGGCGGGAGATGGCTGCCAGCAGCCCGTCGTCGGCGATGGCTTGCAGATAGGGTAGGGCAGCGTTGGTGATGGCGTAGCTGGTCGTCCGCGCCACTGCCGAGGTGATGTTTGGCACGCAGTGATGGATCACGCCTTCCGCAAGGTAGACCGGGTCGCGTAAAGTGGTTGGCCGGCTGGTTTCCACGCAGCCACCCTCATCAATGGCAAAATCTATGATGATTGAGCCGGGGCGCATACTGCGCACCATCTCGCGGGTTACCAGGATGGGGGCGCGCCGACCGGTATCCAGAACCGCCCCGACCAAGACGTCGGCAAATTGCACGGCCCGCTTCATGTTGAATTCGTTCGCCAGCATGGTGGTCACGTGGCCGCCACATTGATCGTCAACCTGGCGAAGTTTGTGGATGTCGCGCCCCAAGACGGTTACTTCTGCGCCTAGCCCCAGGAAAGCGCGGGCGGCATTGCGCCCTAAAACGCCGGCTCCCAGGATGACAACGGCCGCCGGTGGCACGCCAGGCAGGCCATTGAGCAAAATCCCCAACCCTGGTTGTCCGGGCAGGCTTTGCCCGCTGCGCAGTAAGTTTCCGGCGATGATCGGGGCCATCCGACCGGCAACTTCGCTGGCGGGGTATAAAACTGGCCGTACGCCATCATCCTCTTCCAGGTCTTCGTAGGCGATGGCGGTGATCTCCCGTTCGCTGAGCGCCGAGAGTAGGTCGGGTGAAGCGACGCGCAAATGGAGGAAGGAGCAGATGATCTGCCCTGGCCGGAAGAAGCGATGTTCGGCGGCCGTGGGGCGGGCCACTTTGGCTACCACGTCGGCGCGGCCATACGCTTCGGCCGTTGAGTAGACGATTTGCGCCCCGGCTTTGCGGTAATGCTCGTCGGTAAAGCCGGAGCCGAGACCGGCGTCGCGTTCGACGTAGACGGTATGCCCGGCTTCGGTGAGTGCGAGGACGCCGGGCGGGGTCAGCCCGACGCGCATCTCCAGATCGCGGATTTCTCGTGGGACTCCAAATTCCATGGTTCGGTTCCTTATCGTGGGGAGCCGTAAGACCCAAAAGGGTTTTAGAAACCTTTAGGGTCTTGTGGCTCTTGGTTATAGCGGGTGTAGGGTTGGGGGGAACCCCCCTGATGCTTCCGCCAGCCGTGGACGACCAGGCGGAAGATGTCTGATTCGGTGATGATGCCGATAAGCTGCCCCCCTGTGTCGAGGACGGGAAGGCCGCTGATTTTATGCGCCAGCATCAGTTCGGCCGCTTCGCCGACGGTGGCGTTTTCGGAGATGGTGATGGGGTTGAGGCGCATGAGGTCATTGATGGTGAGGTTGGTGGGCTGTCCCTGGCGCAGGTCGCTGAGGGTGATGATGCCGACTAAACGGCCGTTTCCCCCCACCACCGGCAGCCGACGAACCGCCTCCTCCTCCATTAGTTGGCGCGCTTCCTCCGGCGCTTTCTCCGGCGTGATGGTGATCACCTCCCGGCTCATCCAATCGCGGACCAGTTCTAATCTCATCACTCCCTCCTGGAAAAAAGGCCGGTCAACCTGGGTTGTGACCGGCCTTAAACGCACTCTACTCGCTCGCCTGGTTGACGCTGCGCAGATAGCTGATAGCCAGGATAAACTGAATCAGCACAATCACAGCCGAAATGACGCAATAGCGGCAAATGGCGTGGATAACAAAAAGTTCTAACGCGGTGAGATAGGCGGAGAACAACAAAGCCAGCCCGGTCAGGCCGATCATGATCTCTGGAATATACTCTTCCAGCAGATTGACCCAATCTTTCAGCCAGACAGCCATAAACATGGCGATGTAGCCCAGTAAGCCGAGCAAGGCGACCGGAATGGGGCCGATGGAGGAGTAGGGGGCGCCTGGGCCGCTCACCTGGCCGCAGTCGTCCCAGCCGCTTGGTTCGCAAACGCCTACCAAAGCGCCATTGTGGAACAAAAGCAAAAAGTAGGCGATGAACATCCCAAAGACGGCGAGAAGTTGTATGAGCCGAAGCTGCCAATCGTCAGGTTTTTGCATGGTTGCCTCAGGAGCCTGATTCGGCGCTTAGCAGTTGTTGGAAGCTGGACAGCGGCAAATTGCCGCGCACAAGCTGGCCGTTGACGAAGAAGCTGGGGGTGGCTGTGATGCCGCTCCGATTGGCTGCCTGAATGTTTTCCAGGATTTGGTCCTGATAACGGCCGTCTTCAAAGCAAGCCGTAAACTCCGCCATATCCAATCCGACCTGCTGGGCGACGCTCATGAAACCTTCCCGCGAATTGAAGTTCGCCGTACCTTGCAGGCCAAATACCGCTTTGTCGAAGGCCGCAAATGCGCCTTGCTCGTGGGCGCAAAATGTGGCTAACGCTGATGGCAAGGTCGGATAACCGCTCTGGTTGCTCAGAGCATAGGGCAGCCGAACCCACCGCACCTGCCCGGTATTAATGAATTGCGCCCGTATAGTATCGAGCGAATCGAAGTGGAAATTACGGCAGTGACCACAGCCATAGTCTGATACTTCAACGACGGTGACTGGGGCCGTCTCTGCGCCTTCCGCAATGCAGTTCTCCGGGTTCGCCGCGCAATAATCAGCCAGGACAAAACTGCGGGTTGGTTCTCCCGCAGGCGTTGGCGCGCCCCCTTGCTGTGAAAGAAACAGGAGGGCAAATAGCCCAATGACGCCTAACCCAATCATGCCGCCAATCAGCGGCCAGTTTGTTTTGCGCTCCTTTACCGGTGCGCGTCTTTTGATAGCTCGTTTCGCCATACGTCTATACAATCTCCTTATGTTGGTCTTAAAACGCTTGCTTATCGGATGATATGATACCTGACAACCGCATATCCCGGCAAAGTGAGCAGACGGTGTTTAAGGCTATCATAAGGTGATTGGGGGGCTATCATTGAGGAGTGTGGTTTGTATGGCATCTCGTTTGGTTGTGTTCATTTCTGGGTCTGGGACAAATTTGCAGGCGTTGATTGAGGCGGTTGAGGCCGGGGAATTGGCCGCCGAGATTGTTTTGGTTGTGTCGAACCGGTTACAGGCGTATGGGCTGAAGCGGGCCGAATCGGCCGGTATTCCCACGCTTTACTTTCCTCTGAAACCTTATAAAGATGCTGGCCTGGATCGGGCGCGATATGATGCTGATCTGGCGGAGCAAATCAGGGCGTATCAACCGGATTTAATTGTCCTGGCCGGTTGGATGCATGTTCTTGGACCAGCGTTTTTAGATCAATTCTCCAATCGTGTCATTAATTTGCATCCGGCGCTGCCCGGCCAGTTTGTCGGCGTGGAGGCGATTGAGCGGGCTTATGCCGCCTATCAGCGGGGCGAAGTCAGCGAAAGCGGCTGTATGGTCCATTTTGTGATCCCGGAGGTGGATGCGGGGCCGGTGTTGGCAACGGCCGTTGTCCCCATCCACCCCTCTGACACCCTCGAAGACTTCGCCACCCGAATGCACGCCGCCGAACACAAGCTGATTGTGGCGGCGACGCGCAAAGCGCTTGGTGGCTGGTAACTGGTAGCTGGTAACTGGTACAAGCTACCAGCTACCAGCCACTAGCTACCAGCCACCGGCAACTGGCTACCGGCAACCTCATACCCCCTCTGCACCACTTGCTTGTTCGCTTCGAGCAGGTGGGCTTTGCGGGCGGGCAGGTGGCGGTCCAGGGTTTGGAAGAGTTGGGGGAGGGTGAGAAACGGCCGTTTCCCCAACAACGCCCCAATCGCCGCCATATTCATCATCTTGGCCGAGCCAATCTTATTGGCGATCTCATTGGCCGGGACGTACACCACATCAATATCATCCCGCTCTGCTTCTACGTTAATTAGCGAACTGTTCACCACCAGCAAGCCGCCCGGCTTCACCAGCGGCTCATACTTTTCCAGCGACGGTAGATTCAGCACCACCGCCACATCCGGCCGGGCCACAATCGGCGCCCCCACCGGCTCATCGCTGATGATCACCGTGCAGTTCGCCGTACCGCCGCGCATCTCCGGCCCATACGAAGGAATCCAGGTGACGTGCAGGTCATTCTCCATGCCCGCGTAGGCCAAAAGCTGCCCGGCAAACAACACCCCCTGCCCGCCAAACCCGGCGATAATAATTGAAGTTTCCATAATGCAATAATCTCCACTTGTAAGACTGAGATTGGAGATTAGAGATTGGAGATTTGCCCAATCTCCAATCTCTAATCTCTAATCTCCAGTCTCCAAATTGCTTACGCCGCCACCAAATGCGACTCCAGCGCCATCTTCAAGACGCGCCCCAGCCGCTCAATACCGATTTCAATTTGCTCGGTGTTGGCGTTTGAGAAGTTGATCCGGCAGGTGTTGCGGCCAACCCCTTCGGCCGCATTCGGATGGAAGGCCGCGCCGGGGACGAAGGCCACTTTGTGTTCGATGGCTGTTTTCAGCACGTCGGCCGCGTCCAGCCATTCCGGGAATGTCGCCCAGAGGAAGAGGCCACCGGCCGGCCGGGTCCAGGTCACTTCCGGCGGGAAATAGGCGTCCATCGCCGCCAGCATCACATCGCGCCGCTCTTTGTAGACCTGACGGATCAGCCGTTTGTGCTGATCCAGGTAGCCATCTTTGGCTACGTCGTAGGCCACCATCTGGGCAAAGGTGCTGGTGTGCAAATCCATCCCCTGCTTAGCCATGACGCACATCTTCACCACCGGCTCCGGGGCCATGATCCAGCCCAGGCGCAGGCCGGGAGCCAGCGTCTTGGAGAAGGTGCCCAGGTAGATGACGCCGCCTTGATGGAAACGGCCGTTCTCCGAGAACCCATTCCCATTCCCACCTGGCTCATGCTTCGCTTCATAAGCCGCGTCCAGGGCCACCAGCGGCGGTAGATGCTCCCCTTCGTAGCGCAGTTCGCCATACGGGTCATCCTCGATGATCGGGATGCCATATTGATTGGCGATCTGCACCAGCTTTTGCCGCCGCTCCAGCGACAGCGTAACGCCGGCCGGATTCTGGAAGTTCGGCAAAATATACATCAGCTTCGGCCCGGCCCGCAGCGCCTCAATGAAACGCTCATCCAGGCAAATGCCATCATCGTCAATCGGCACGGTCACATAATCGGCCTGATAGGCCCGCCACGCTTGCAGCGCCCCCAGGTAAGTCGGCTGCTCCGTCAGGATCACGTCGCCGGGGTCCAGCAGCACCTTGCCGATCACGTCCAGCGCCTGCTGCGCCCCATTGGTGATGAGGATGTTTTCCGGCCGGGCGTTGATACCATATTGGCTCATCTTGCTC
>CAYONK010000328.1:0-5913 GCA_964405285.1 uncultured Ardenticatenaceae bacterium | reverse complement strand
GCGAGGTGGTCCAGGTTCGAGTTTGACAGGTCGTCGATGACCGTGACCGACGCGCGGGTCGTCGAGGACGGAACAGCCCGCCACCCACGCCTTACCGCTGGTGGGCTTGAGCAGGGTGGTGAGGATGCGCATCGTGGTGGTTTTACCCGCGCCGTTGGGGCCGATGAAGCCGAAAACGTCGCCCTCTTCCAACGTGAGGTGCAAATCTTGCAGGGCGGTGAGGCTGCCGTATTGTTTGGTTAATCCTTGAATTTCGATAATTGCAGACATAGGGCAATTGACAATGGTCAATTGGCAATTGACAATGGTCAATTGGCAACTGAGGTATTCATGCTTCCTCCTTCATCATTCCGCATTCCGCATTCATCATTCCTCATTCATCATTCCAGACAAAATGGGGTAGAACTCCGTCACTTCGACACCTTCAAAGCGGGTGTTTTCCAGGCGCGTTTTCACACTGTTGTCGGGGCCGATGAAGGGGGCAGGGTTGGCAACGGCCGTTTCCCCCCACACCACGTCTTCCACCCTCACCCACTCCTCTTCCGTCCAATCCCACAAGGAAGCGACTGGCGGGGCCAAGCCGCGATCTTCTTGCAAGTAGATCGCCAAATCTGTGACCCGGAGCACCTGAAAATCGCTCCAGGGGCGGAAGTTGACTTCTAACCAACTGCTGGGCGGCAGATAGAAATTTTCCAGGCTTTGCGGGTAAACGCCGCTGTTAGCCGCTATCTCCCAATCCAGCAAAGTGCGGGGAACCGAAACCAATCCCGCTTCCAATTCTTGCTCGATGGGAATTTGGAACAGGTAGAGCGTGGTATGCAGGCGGTCGGCCGCGCCGTTGGCCAGACTGACCGCGATTTGCGACTCGCTGGACCAGGCAACCAGGAGGGCGTCATGGATGGCTCGCCCACTGCCACCGTAAAACTCCCCCTCCAATGCCTGTAAAAGCTGCCAACGCGGGAAAGCGTTCCGGTCGCCATAATAATTCGTTGTGCCTAAAATTTTATCAGCGTTGGCCAATAAAGGAGAGCCATAACTGGGGCCGAAGGGGGCAGCCGTTCCCAGGGCTCCGGCGCGACCAAGCCGGGTCACTTCGTTGATGGTCTGACCAGGACGGAGGTCGCCCAAGGAAACGGCCGTTGTCCCGATCAGCAGCGTCGCGTTTTCCAGGGTCAGGTCGCTGTCGTTTCGCAGCGCCGTCACCAGTTCAATATCGCCATCGTTCAGCCGCAAGGTCGCCTGTCCGTTCAGGGCAGGAGACAGGCGCAGGCTATCGGCCACAAAGGGCCGTACGCCGCCCACATCCACCCGTACATCGCGCAATGTCACTTCGCTGCCCCGGCTGATGGGGCCGCCGTAGCTACCGCCGCCGCCAAAATTGCCGGTGAGCGGCCGCGCCATCGTCTCCGCCGGTAACACCAGGTCATAGGTGCGGCGATTGGGCGAATAAAGGCCAAGCAGCGACTGCACGCGCATCTGCTCGCTGTTGACCATGCCATAGGCGACAGACATTTCGTTGATGATGGTGTTGTTGCCTTTGATTTGGAAGCCGGTGATATAAGCCAGGACGGTGAAGACTAGCACCAGGGCGGGAATGGTGAGCCAGGCCAATTCGCGCCGGTTGCGCCGCCTGAGAATGACGTAATTGACCGGCCCAATCAAGGTGACGTAGACGAGCAAGTAGGCGATCAACTGCAACACCGAGGGCAAAGCGACGGAAGGCAGGCTGCCAATCGCCTGATTGGCGGCGTAGGAGTTGCCCACTCCGGCCGTCCAGGGAGAAGGCGCGGGCGCGCGGCGGGCCACTTCGCTCCACAGGATGGGGCTGCCATTCCAATCTACCAATGGGGCCAGGGCGGGGTCGAGCGCCAGGAAGTAGATGCTGCCGCGCCCTTGATCTTGCCGGGCGAGCAGGGGCAGGCCGTCCTGGTGCAGGAGCAACTCTCCCCGGCGCAGGCTGCTGGTGGTTGCCAGATAGGGGCCTGGGTCGCGGAAGGGCAGCCCGGCGAATTGGCTGAGCGCGGGCAGGTCGGCGACGGTTTCGCTGCCGCTGAGGGTGACGGGGAGAAGGTCGGCGAGGGAAACGGCCGTTTTCTGCCACCCCGGCCCACCCGTCACCACCAACTGCCCACCCGTCTCCACCCAGGCGCCCAGGGCGGCGCGTTGGGCCGGGGTCAGTTGGCCGGTGTCCACATCGTGGAAAACCAGCGCGTCCAGAGACAAGAGCGCGGCAGGCAGATCGGGCAGCTCATCCAGAGAGAGGTAGGCGACGGCCGCTTCGGGCCGCCCTTCGGTGACATTCTGCAGGAAGTCGAGGTCTCCAGGCGTGGGGGTAACGACGCCATAGAGCAGACCATCCAGCCCCAATTGGGACAGGCGATTGGTGGGTTCACGGAGGAGAGAACGGCCGTTGCCATCCACCAACTCCACCGTCATTTGCGTGGTGAAGCGGGGCGGATAGACGTAGAGGGTGACGCGCTTGTTGGATTGGGTGGGCAGGTCAATCGGGGCGCTGTAGGTGACGAGATCGCCGCTGCTGGCGCTTCCCAGGGTGACGCGCAGTTCGCCGCTGACGGCCGGACCGGTGTTGGCCGCCGTCACCTGCACCGGAACCCAGTGGTGGGTTTTGTAAACACCATCAAAGCCAGCGCGGGCGGTCAGGCTGAGGCCATCGCCCTGGGCAGCGGTCGGCTGAAAGAAGGCAGCAGCCAGCAGACAGGCCAATAAAAGGGGGAACAGGTAACGCTTTTGCATACCGTTAATACGCTGTCTGGCGAAGATTAGTTCCATTACAAAAACTCAATGCGGTAATCGTCTATGGGGGCGTCGGGGCGGTGGGTTTGCAGCCAGGCGACCGCTTTTTCCAGCAGCCCATGCAGGTAGCGAGAATCATTGCCGACGGTGGCCAGGGCGATAACGGCCGTTTGCCACACATCCTGGCACTCCACTTCAGCAGCCGCGACATTAAACTGCTGCGTCAGCCGCGCCAGAACTGATTTCAGAATACTTCGTTTCTCTTTCAAAGAAGAAACGCCGCTAAGGTTCAGCGTGATGATGCAGGTAGCCACAACCATGACACCAATTGTCCCCTAGACCCGCCATGATGCAAATTTGAGAAGTTTTCGCCTGATCCACGTACAGGGCGTTAAGATTGTCCTCAGCTTACAATAAGGTTCTGCTGAGATTAAATCGGTTATACTGGGTCGAAATTATTGGATGATCAACGGGCAGATCTAAGCAAACATCCGCAAACCGCCCGCCATAGAAGGATTTACGTAGTATGACAGAAGAAAATAACGTGAAAACCAAGAGTCCAGCCGGCGCGATTTTGCTTGGCATCCTCCTCGTCACGCTCATCGTCTTCCTGGCGATGGGATCATTCGCCGCTTATACGGTCATCGTTGGGGCCAACAAAATGGAACAGACAGTGATGCAGCCTGTCGGCGATCTGGTTCGCAGCCTGATCGTGCCGGCCACGCCAGTCTACATCCCCAGCCCAACCACCATCGTCACCCAGATCAACAACCTGTCACGTCTGGAAACCGCCTCCATCGAATTGGAAAAAGTAATCACAGCCGAGCGCAATCAAGAAGCGCTGTGGGGCTTGTTAGGCGAGTCACTGGTTTTTGTGGCGCATGGCAAAGTGATCGCTGGTGTAGATTTCGCCGAGATGTCCGTAGATGACGTGCAGGTCTATGGGCCGGACACCGTCTTGATCCGCCTGCCTCCTGCCAAACAATTTGATGATTTGCCCGCCCTCAACACGGAAACTTCTTACGTCGCCCACCGAGGGACCGGCTTACTAACCCGCGCCGATGCGTCGTTGGAGACAGATGTGCGCAAACTGGCAGAAGCAACGATTCGGGAAGAGGCGCGGGAGCGTGGGTTGGTGTCTTTGGCCGACGAGAATGCGCGAACCTATATGCGCAACTTTTTGCAGAGCCTCGGTTTCACCAACGTGACCTTTACCGACAGCACGCCTCCGCCCCCGCCTGTCCCCTACGTTCAGGAGATTCCCAAAGGCTACATCCTGGTAACGCCCACGCCAGGAGGGTAGTTAACGATCAACGGTTAACAGTTGACAGTCAACTGTTAACCGTTGACTGTTTCTCAGCCTGCGTAGCTCCAACCCACGTGGGGAAGGGTGAGGGTGTCGGTTACTTTGCCTTCTTTGAGGATTTCGGCGCCGATGACTTCACCCACGAGGATGTCGTGGTCGCCGCCAACGTCAACCAGCTGCACCAGTTTGCACTCCAAATAAGCGGCTGCGCCGTCAAGGACGGGGCAGCCGGTTTCTTTTGCCGGGGTGTAGCTGGCCTGGGCCATCTTTTCCGGATTGCGGGCGCGCCCTTTGGTGAAGCCCATCATGGCTTCCTGGTCGCCAGCGTTGAAGATGTTGATGGCGAAGACGCCACCTTCGCTGATGACGTCGTGTGAATAGGCTTTCTTTTGCAGGCCAACGGCGACCAGACGCGGGGAGAAGGAGGCTTGCATGGCCCAATTGATGACCATGGCGTTTACGTCGTCGCCATTGCGCGAGGTGAGGGCGTAGAAGCCGTAGGGGATGCGGTTGAGCGCTTCTTTGGTGGGATCGTCTGACATGGTTACTCCTTGAATAGTATGGGTTTATGATGTTTTTATGACAAAGGGACAAAGAGCAGAAGAAACAAAGTGGTTTCTTTGCCAGAGAGTATTATGGGCAAGGTTGGGTGAATGTCCAGAGGATTGGGCGGGTTTTCAAGAAGTGTTAAGGCGGGAAGGATTAATGGTCAATTGTCAATTGTCAATGGTCAATGGTCAATGATGAGCGTACCTATACGGATTCCGGGGTTGCGGGGAGCGACGCTTTTGTTGGGAGTGTTGCTGCTGGCGTGGGTTGCGCCAGAGGGGCGGTTGTGGCTGGAAACGGGGCTGGGGGCGTTGACAACGGCCGTTCTCCTCGCCCACCTCTTCCAACATTTCCTGGGAGGGCGGGTGTTGTCGGTGGGGGCGTGGGTGGGGGTAACGGCCGTTTTCGGTCTCCTCTTCGGCCTGGGAAGCGCCCTGTTCACCCTCTTCCTGATGGCCGCCAAAACGGGGTTGCACGGGCACGGCCCCGAATTCACCCCAGCCGAAATCAACTGGGCCTGGAACCAGATTCCTCTATGGAGCCTGGCCGGGCTGCTCGGTGGCCTCGGCCTGGGGATGATCGCAGTGACGATAAAAGGCAAGCGATAACAAAAGTACAACTCTCACCCTTCATCATTCATCATTCATCATTCACCCTTCATCATTAAACTTCGCTTCCAACGCTTCCAACGCCTCTTCTAGCTTTGCCTGACGCAAACTGGTCGTCACGTCGCCACGAGTGCGCTCCAACACAGCGCGGACGGTATCGGTGCGGCGGCGCAGACCGCCGGTGATGCTGTCGTTGAAGTCGAACGTCACCAGAATGCTGTAGATGGCGTCCATCACGTCCAGCAGCCGTTCGGCCTCGTCACTGTGGCCGTGGCGGATGATGTCGAGGATGCGGCGGCGCATTTCGGTGGCCGCTTCGGCCAGGCCATTGGGCCAGGGGTTGGCTTCGGCGTCGAGGTCGGTGGGGGTGGGTAACGGCCGTTCGCGCATAATCGCATACGTCAGATACGCCTCTACATATTCCTTAATCGCGTCCTGGGTATACCCGGCAAAATAGAGGTCAGGGAAGTCGCGCACCCCGGCCACCAACGTCTCCTTCGCCCCGCGCAGTTCGGCCAGCAGGCCATCGGCCACCTCCCATTCGCTGCGGTGCATCGCCCGAATCGAACGGGCGCACAGGCTGATCAGCTCCCGCGACCGCTGGTAGGCGGCATCCCGCGCCCCATTCACCCGCTCAAACTCCGCCCGAATCTCCTCGGCCAGTTGTTCTAATTGGTCCATACGTTGCTCCTATAC
>CAYONK010000327.1:0-5917 GCA_964405285.1 uncultured Ardenticatenaceae bacterium | reverse complement strand
GGGGTTGGCGAAACGGCCGTTTTCCTCCCCCACCTCATCTCATTCAGATTGTGACCGGAAAGGAACGACCGTTAGCCTCAATCGAGTCTATCCGCCGTCTGCCGCTGTCCGCCAGATAGTCAGTTCCGGGTAGGGCGACGGCCGTTCCAAGAAATCATCCTCCATCAACCGCAGATAGCGATTGAAAAAGGACAACACGACCTGGTTCTGTATCTGTAGGCTGTAACGGCTGTCAATCTCCCCGGAGATGCCCAGTTGCGCCGTCAGCGGCGAGAGCAGGACGATGTCGCTGAAATCATAATGGCCCGTCCCCGCCAGGGTCAACTCATAGCCTACATCCAGCGCTCCCAGCAGGTCTCGCCCGTAAGCCTGATTCTCCACACCCAACCAGTCCGGCGTGTTAATGAACAGGAACGGCTGCGCTGGCGGGGTTCTGAGCGCTCGCCGGTCTACCGGCAGCAACCAAGCGTCCAGCCCCAACCCGGCGACGCAGCGAGCGTCATCCAGGCAGAATTGCATCGTCGCCCCACCGCCGGTGGAGTGACCAAACACACCCACCCGTTCCGTCGCTACCTTGCTCGCCAGAATGCCGCTGGTCGTCTCATCCCAGGCGGCGAGGATGTCCAGCAAAAAGGCCATGTCGTCGGCCCATTGCCGCACCAGGATGTTGCCATCCACATAGTTGGCGGCACAGTTGGGCAAAATAGCAAAGAGACGACAGGGGTCATAAAAGATGACGCGCCCATCGGGGAAGAGGGTGATGGCGTTGGCGTAAGTATGGTCCATCGCCGCCACCACATAGCCATGACTGGCTAATTCGCGCAGCATGCTGCTGTTTTGCAGGCGCAACCCGCTCAGGCCATGGGCGAAGAGGAGGAGGGGAAAACGGCCGTTGGCCGCTGGCGGCGCATCGCTGATTTCCAGGTCCGTTAGATTGGCGTGGTTGAGGATGAACGGGGGCAGGCCAAACTGCTCGGCGATCACCGGGGCCATCTGAGGTAAATCGGGCAAAAAGAGCGCCTCCGCCTCCTGTCCCGTTGGCGCGGCGGGATACCAGAACTGGACCATCAACTCGCGCGGCGCGTCGGGGGCGTCGGCGTAACGGTCGGCGCGGTCATTGTCTACCAGATAGAGGGAAAATGTGCCGACGGGGTAAGGGCCGGTCATCGGCGGCAGGATGGGCACAGGCAGGGCAACTGCCAACGCGCCAGCGACCAGCAGCGACAGCAGCCCGATCAGCCCGCCGACAACGCTCTGCCAGCGGGGGCGAGATGCTGGCTGGCGCAGGGCGAGCAGAACGAGGGGGATGAGAACGGCCGTTGCCCCATACGCCGGAACCATTTGCCATCGTCCGCCTTCCAGAAACAGATGGAGCAGCAGAAGCAAGAGGGCGGCAGCCGGGAGCAAACTGACCCATCGCGAGCGGCTGACCGGACGCAGCCACCAGAACAAGAGCAGCCCACAGGTAGCCAGGAGAAAAAGTTCAAAAGGACGCATGGCTTGATTATAACCTGTCGCGCGCGAAGTGGATGGTGCTGCCTGCGAATTGCGCTTGCAGCACCGGCATCTACAGCTCTTATGGTTTGTTTTCTCCTAAATGTGGGGCGATGGCCTGAATTGTCTGTTGAAAATTGGCGGCGTAGCAAAACGGTCGTTTCCCGAAGGATGGGTCATTAGCCATACGCCAGCACGATCTGATAAGGCAAGGAAATGGCCTCTACCGGGCAGATCGTTTCACAACCGCCGCAGTAATTGCAAACGTCAGGGTGGGCAAGAACGGCCGTATGGCCCAGCAGCACCAACGCATCGGTCGGGCAGATGGCAAGGCAGTCGCCGCAGCCAATACACATATCTTTCTCAATGAGGGGAAGCCAGACAGGTTGTGTCTCCATGTCACCAGCGTAACGGAAAGAGAAACGGCCGTCTTTGATCTAGATCAAGGGCCTTCGTTGTTTTATTGCCGCGGAAAACGCACTTGATCCAGATCATGTACGGGCCATACCCTACCAGGCTACCCTATAACTATGATTCGATGATTATGAAGCGTTCAACCTCTTCAAGAAGTTGAGCTTTTGCACAGGGAGAAATAAGATGACCCCCATTGGTTTGTTTTACGGCACAGACACCGGCTTTACCAAAATTGTCGCCGACCTGATACAACAAGAATTCGACACGGTAGCGCCTGATCTACTGACCATTCACGATGTCGCCGACGAACCCGTCGCCACCATGCTGACCTACGACTACCTCATCGTCGGCTGCCCCACCTGGGACATCGGGCAGCTTCAGGATGATTGGGATAAACAATTCCTGGCCCTGGACGAACTTGACCTGACTGGCAAGAAGGTCGCCATCTTCGGCCTGGGAGATCAGTATGGCTATCCCGAAAGCTTCTGCGACGCCATTGGCATTCTGGGGCGCAAGTTCATCGCCCGTGGCGCAGATCTGGTTGGCTTTACCTCGACCGACGGCTATGAGTTTACCCACTCAGAAGGTGTAGTGGGGGAGCTGTTTATGGGATTGGCTCTTGACGATGAAAACGAAAGCGAAAAGACGCCAGAAAAAATCACGGACTGGGTCTGGTTGCTTGTGGATGAATTCGACCTGGTTCGTTTTTTAGAACCGGTGTTGGCTTGAATTTTGCGAAAGGAGGCCGCAGGCTTACGTAAAACCTGCAGCCTCTGCTGAGGTTTCGTTGTTGCGTTAGAAATCGCCATCCTTGATATAAGGCTGGCACCACAGGACGACTGACAATGTGACCGCCTTGAACCAGGCCTGGTGCATCTTTTCCACCTCGGTGGCATTGTGACCTTTAGCCATCAGGAAAGCCTGAATGGTGGCGGTGATGGGGTAGACAAAGGCGACCATATAGCGAAAATGGATGATCGGGACGGCATTGGCTCCGTCGGTCTGGTTTTTCTTGGTGCGGTGGTGGCGCAGAGCGATTTCATGCTGGTAGTCGAGCCAGGTCTGGTCATACGGCCGTTGGCATAAATCATGGATCCACTGCCCAAAACGTTGCCGCACCGCGCCCAAGTAATCGGCCTGAGCGTTTCCCTGCCCATCGGTGAAGTAATGCACCAGATGGGGATGAGAGCCAACAAAACCATACCAGAGGTCGAGAATCGCGTCCGTTTGGTCGGCTAACACCTCGCCAGCCATTTGCAAGTAGTGGGCGTCTTCGTCGGTAAACAGAACCGTAGCCTTGAGCTTCTCAAAATCTTCCAGGGTGACAGGGGAGGGAGCAACGGCCGTTGCCCCAAAGGTGTAACCAGCAATAACACTCATGATAAACCTCCAATATTGTTTGGGGCGACGGCCGGCGGGCAACCTTCCATCGCCAGGATAAAATAGCCTTGTTTGGCAATCGCTTGCGCCATTTCCGGCATGGCTTGCTCCACATGGCAGAAGCGGCAGCGCTCGGCCGTGACGGCACTGTCCGTCACGCCCACACTAAGCAGATACGCCTGGCCGAAGGCTAACGCCGCCGTCTGCTCTGTGCCGGTGGGCACAATCACGTCGAAGTGCATCAATTGCCCATCCGGGCGGGTTACATAAGTATCAAACACGTCACAATCCATATTTACACTCCTTTTAATTAGGATTCCTAATGATAAATGGCAAAAAAAATTAGCCCACAGTCTCATACTCCGGGCAGTGGATACGCAGGTCGTGAGTGGCTAGAGGTTTGTCGAGCAGCTGGCAGTAGTAAGGGGATGGCGCGTTATCCAGGTGGCGAAAATGGCGGCAGACGGTACACATTTGCTGCAAGGGGATAAAGCCACTCTGCTGCAGCGACTGCATCAGCAGCAACAGCGATTCCAGGAAAGCGCTCTGCTGGGGCAGCGCGTCCACAAAATCACGAACCTGGTTAGCAAACAAGGCAAGCTCTTCGGCGGCAACAACACCCTCCGGAGTCAACCTGAGGGTGTGGCGACGGCCGTCTTCACTGTCTGGCTGCTTTTCAAGGCGCTGCTTTTGGCCCAACACCCGCACCGCGTCGCTTACTGTCGCGTCGGTCAGGTCCAGATAACGGGCCAGAACAGACACGGAATTGAGGTGAGGCTGAAAACGCAGGGTGATCAGAATTTGCATTTGCAGCGGGCTAAGTTGAAAATGTTTGTTTTGTTCCCACCAGTGAATGCGAAAAACATGCGACAACCGCTCCAACGAAAAGACAATTTTGGCGGCGGTATCACCTTCATGCGTTTGGGGGTCGAGAACAAAATGGGTCGTCATGGCTATTATTCAGGAATCCTAATTAATAGGATAACAGCAATTGCGCCAATGTCAAGGCTGTTCTTGCTGGGGCAAACTTTCCTCGTCGCACAACTTGCAGTCTAGGGGGTAACCCAGGAATTGGCTGCGCCCAACGGCCGTTTGTACCCATGGCCGATGGGAGAGCGGTGGATTGTGGCGGACATGCTGCTTGTGCCCACAGGCCAGGATCGCCCGCCAATCCCCCACCTCATCCCGTTCAAAACTCACAATAGCCTGTTTCATCGTCCAAAACCGTTGTGCCATGCAAGACCGGAGTACTCCTGAAGACGGTCAGGTTTTGTTGTCATGGATGGTTACTATAGACCGGTTTGGTACACCGTACAACCTATAAAAATTTGTAATCGTTCAGACCCCCCTGAGGCTGGACACAGATTCACACAGATGAACACAGATTTTTCTGCTTCAATCTGTGTTCATCTGTGAAAATCCGTGTCCCTGGGAGCCTGGGAATGCGCCCTGGAAGCGATGCGAGCAACCAATTTTGCCGCCATCGTTACCAAAGCCATCGCGGAGAGATAGGGCTGTTCTCCTTTGGTCGTGGGGAAACGGGGCAGAAACGGCCGTCCCGCACACGTCGGGAATAAGCATTTATCCGCAGATTCACGCAGATTCCACAGATTTTTTCTGCTCAATCTGCGTGAATCTGCGAAATCTGCGGATTGATGTTTTGACATAAAGTCAACCCCAATAATGTCTATAGATCAAGTCTGGCTAGAGTTGAGCCTGCTGGCGCAGGATGTCCGGCTGGGCAATGATAATGCGATGGCGGTCGAAGCGGATGGCTCCAGCCTCTTCCAGGACGCGCAGGGAGCGGCTGATAGATTCGGGAGTCGTGGCCAGGTGGTTGGCAATGAGGGCGCGGGTGACAGCTGGGTGGACCAGGGTAGGGTCTTCTACCTGTTCCAGCAAGAAGCGAGCCAGACGAGCTGTCACCGGGCGCAGAGCCAAGTCTTCTAGCTGGCCAACCAGATGGCGTATCCGTCCGGTCAAACCCTGGACCACAGTCAGACAAAGCTGGTGGTCGGCCTGGAGCGAAGCGGTGAAAACGGCCGTTGGTATTACCCAGGCAACCACATCAGTAACGGCTGTGGCGCTGACCGCGTTAGGCTTATTGTCTAGGGCGGCAAGATCGTTGAAGGTGTCGCCGGGACCGAAGATGCGCAGGACGTATTCCTGGCCATCCGAGGAGAGTTTGTACGCCTTGATACGGCCATTTTCCACAAACCATAATCCGGCTGAATTCTCCCCTTCCAGAAACAACATTTCATTAGCCGTGAACGTGCTACGTACAGCCTGCCGCGCGATTTCGTTTAGAGACAACTCGGTAGCGCCAATAAAATATGGCAGCTGTCGCAGCATCACCTGCACAGAAAAATCACTCATCGCTGTCGTCCCCATTCCCGGTTATGCCTGCCGGCCGTCGCCCGCTCTTCGGCTTCTTGGATGTGGCGTTGCAACTTGGCCAGGTCTTGTTCGTGGGACATCGCTGCTGTTCCTCTGCCTGGGAGTTGGCGAAACGGCCGTTCTCTCCCCCAGCCTGCCCCTAAGTTGTAACGGCAAAAGGGGCGGGCGACAAGGGGCAAACGGCCGTTCTCCCCACCCCATCTCCGCCTAACCAGACCGGCCGATAACGGCC
>CAYONK010000326.1:3439-5925 GCA_964405285.1 uncultured Ardenticatenaceae bacterium | reverse complement strand
CGGTACGCCGGTGCCCTCTGTGTTATGCGCCCAAATAACGCGGATGGTCTCTTCATCCCAACCGCGCTCCCGCAAAATACCGGCGCCTTTCAGCGGGTGATCATGCAAATCCGGGTGAATTTCCCAGTCGAAATCGTGCAGCAGTCCGATGGTCGCCCATTCTTCGTCTGGTTCATCCAGATGGTCGGCATACCAGCGCATGGCGGCAGAGACGGCCAGCATATGGCGGCGCAATCCGCCATCTTGCACAAATTCACAGACCAGCTCCCAGGCTTCGTCGTAAGATTTCATCACGATTCGTCCTCAACGACAGGAGTATCCGCTTGAGCGCCGCCGTTGGCCCCGCAGGTGCAGCCACCACCTTCGTGTCGGTCACAGCCCTTTTCTGCTTTCTCTTGAAGCGCTTTTAACTCTGCCAGCGGCTCTAACTCTTCGCGAGCCACTTCGTACAGCTCGCCTTCCACATCTACCAGCACAGAGTCACGCAAGACGCGCACATCCTTCACCTTACCATCGCCATGCGGCGTGCCAACCATCTTGCCGACTTTGGGCAAGGTTTTGCGCGCTTCGACGTACTGTTCATACTCATAGACGAGGCAGCAGCGCAAGCGGCCACACATCCCTGTGATCTCTTGCGGGCTAAGGGAAATCCCTTGCGCCTTGGCCATGCGGATCGAAATTGGGCTGAACTCCGTTAAAAAGGTGGAGCAGCAGCGCGGCGCGCCACATGCCCCATAACCGCCCATAATTTTAGCCACGTCACGCGGGCCGATCAGGCGCATTTCTACTCGCGCCCGATAGGCGCGGTTCAGGGCTGTTTTTAGAGGTTGCAAGTTCAGCGCTTTGTTTTCTGTGGTGTAATGGATGGTGACCCAGGTTCCATCGAAGCTATACTCCGCTTTGACAAATTTAGCGTCGTCCAAACCGCCAACTTCCTTGGCCTTTTCCCGACAGGTGATTAGAGCATCAAGCTCTTTTGTCTCCCAGACCTGGCGCATCACCAGGTCTCGCGGGGTCGCTTTGCGCTGGACGGCTCGCATCCCACGCTGGGAATGGATTTTCTCCTGTTCGACGTAACCCATCACCTGGCCCAACTGCTGGCCGCGCTTGGTCTCCACGATGACGTGATCACCAGGGGTAATGTCTTTGTGTCGCCCGACTTTAAAATGATATAGCTTGCCCAACTTTTGGAAACGAATCGCCACGACGGACGTATTCTCAGCAACGGATGCTGTCATTTATGTTCTCCAGGACTTTGTGCGTATTCCGTATTACGTGGTCCATAGATTTCTTTACGGATCACGGAATACGGCTTAGGGATCGCGGTCTACCCCACCATATTGATCGGGATGAAATTCGCCTCAGGTTTGCTCAGGTTGAGTACGCTGACCCGCGCAGCGACGTCACGCGCCACAGCCACAATCGCCTGGGCCGCTGCCGAATCAGGGTGAGCGACCACAATTGGTTCGCCAGAATCGCCGCCAACCCGCACGTTAGCCTCTAATGGCACGCTGCCCAGGTAATGCTGGTTATAATCCGTCGCCAGGCTTTCACCCGCACCCGTGCCAAAGAATTCGCCGCTCATGTTCTCTAAAATGCCGATGATCGGTACGTCGAGTTTCTCGAACATTTTCAAACCGCGCAGGGCGTCGGAAGCAGCCACTTGCATCGGCTGGGTCACGATAACTGCGCCGGTGAGGGGCAGCACCTGGGCCAGGGTCAATTGGGCATCACCTGTACCGGGGGGCAGGTCTATGATCAGGTAGTCTAGTTCGCCCCAGGCAACGTCGGTGAGCAGCTGGCTGATGGCGCTATGCAGCATCGGACCGCGCCAGATTAGGGGCTGATCCGCCTTTACCAGGAAGGCCATGGAAACCACTTTGATACCATAGCGCTCGGCCGGGACCATTTTGCGGTCGCGGGGGGCGGGCATCTCTTTAAGGCCCATCATCATGGGCACGTTTGGTCCCAAGATATCGGCGTCTAGCAGTCCGACGCGGGCGCCTTCGGCTGCCAGGGCGATGGCCAGGTTGACGGAGATGGTGGTTTTGCCAACGCCGCCTTTGCCACTAGAAATGGCGATAGTGTTGCGGAAGTTTTGCCCAATTTGCTCGCCAATCCGCCGATCGGTCGGCACGTTGGCATCCCACTTGATGGTGACGGAGCCGAGGCCGGGCACATTGGCCAGCGCCGCCCGCGAATCATTTTCCATTTTGCCTTTCAGCGGGCAGGCCGGAGTGGTGAGCATGATGGTGAAGCTCACGTCGTTGCCCTCGATTTTCAGGTTGCGGATCATATTGAGGGAGACGAGGTCTCGATGCAATTCCGGTTCAATGACGGTGGATAAAGCAGTCATCACCGCGTCTTCGGTGACGCTACCGTTGTTTTTCTTGCTAAACATATCTCTTTCCTTATAACAGTAGAGGTTGGCGATGAAAGCGTGGCGAGTGCCCGCTGTCTTCCCCAACCTCCAGATTTATGATCAA
>CAYONK010000326.1:0-3429 GCA_964405285.1 uncultured Ardenticatenaceae bacterium | reverse complement strand
CGGCCGTTTGCCAGGCAGCCACACCCGTCAAAGCTAATAATAATCGCCACGATAAAGCAATTGGCTCAGTTTCTCTTCTGCCAGGCGCGCTTCTTCACCACCATCGCCGTCTTTATCTTTCTTTTTCTTCTTAGCTTCCTTAACAAATTCACGAATGGCTTCTTCTGCCTCAGCCTTCTTCGGCGCGATCTCGCGCCAATAGCTGATCGGTTTGCTCAATCGTTCCTTGTCGTGGATGTGAGCGGTGGTGCGGTCATAGCTGGCCAACTCATAATCGTGGTCCATTTTGATGGCGTCGAATGGGCAGAATTCAGCGCAATAACCGCAATTCATGCAGATGTCAATGTCAATGTAGAACTCTTCCGGCTCTGGCTTAGGACGGCCGTTTGGCTGCGTCCCCCGCTTAATCCAGATACATTGCGGCGGGCAGACCTTGGCGCAAATACCGCAAGACGTACACCAGTCGTGCCCCCACTTCTGCCCCGGCGGAGGCTCATCCGTCACCAGGAACGGCACAAAGCGGAAGCGCTCCGGCGTAGACAACTTCTCTTCCGGATAGAAGACAGTCATCACCCCTTCGCTTTTCAGGCTTTGCCGCACTTGCAGCGCCGCGTCATTATAATAACGGCCGCCGCGACTCATCCAAAAAATGTCATCCAGATAACTCTCGACAAACTTACGCAGGGTGATCGCCATCCCCTTAACAATGCCAAGTCCGTACATACCTGATTTACCTTTTCACAAAACCCTGAGGGTGTTAGAAAGCCCTTAGGGTCGGCCTATTTATCGATCAACTTCACCTAATACAATGTCAATGCTGCCCAAAATTACCACAATGTCGGCCACCTTATGGCCCAGGCACATCTTCTCCAGGGCGGTTAGATTGATGAACGAAGGGGCGCGAACGTGGTAACGTTCCGGGCTGGAACCGCGCCGCTTGGTCGTCACATAAAAGCCCAACTCCCCTTTCGGGTTTTCCACCCGGCCATAAGACTCACCGGCGCGCGGTGCGCGGATGGCGTATTGAGGCTTCCCATCAAAAATCGGCCCGCCTTTCGTCTCCGCCAGATAGGGCAACACTTGTTGAACAATGCGCAGGCTTTCGTGCATCTCGTCCACCCGCACCCGATACCGGTCATAAACATCGCCGTTGTAATAAACCGGGACGTCAAAATTCAGGCTATTGTAATAGGAATATGGCTCGGCGCGGCGCACGTCATAATTCACGCCACTGGCGCGCAGCATAGGTCCAGCCATACTATATGCGATAACTTCCTGAGCGGTGAGGATGCCGACGCCAATGCTTCGGCCACGCACAATTTCGTTGTTCGTCATCAGGCGGTCGCCCTGATCAAAGGCTTTCGGCAAGCGCTCATAGACCAATTCGTGTAAGAACTCCATCGTCGGTTGGCCGCGCACGTCGTCGGGCAGGTCATAGGCAACGCCGCCGAAGCGCATGTAATTGTTCATCATCCGCGCCCCGGTCAACGTCTCGAAGAAGTCCAGAATCAGTTCGCGCTCAATGTAGTAATAGAGCATCGGGGTTTGCAGCGCACCCAGGTCGTTCAGCAAAAAGCCAATCGCCCACAAGTGATTGGTGATGCGCGTCAGCTCGGCTACCAGAATACGAATCCATTCGGCCCGTTCCGGCGGTTTAGTGCCAAGCAGCTTCTCCATCGTCAGGACGTAACCGAAGTTATTGCCCATCGGACTGAGGTAATCCAGCCGGTCGGTGTAGGGAATGTTGCCCAGGAAAGTATTGCGCTCGCCGATTTTTTCGTGGTTACGGTGCAGGTAGCCCATCACCGGCTTGAGACCAGTCACGGTTTCGCCATCGAGTTGGACCACCATGCGAAAGACGCCGTGTGTGGATGGATGCTGCGGCCCCAGGTTCACAGTGATCTTGTCCGTCCGCATCTGCTGCGAGGCGTCAATGGAGTAAGCCAGATCGGCGCCGGTGATGGCGTACATGTCCGTTTCTACATCGTATTCGTCGCCAGTGGGAACCCAGCCGGCCGGGTATTGTACATTCTTGCCGTAGGGGTTCAATTCCTCCATCCGCAGCACGTCGCCGCCAGGCCACCGACTGCCAAACGGTTTGGTATCCTCTTCGTAGAATGGCTCTTTCCAATCTTTACGCATGGGGAAGCCATGAAAGTTTTCCCAGGTGAGGATACGGCGCAGGTCAGGATGGCCTTCGTAATGAATGCCATACATATCATAGGCTTCGCGCTCCTGAAACTCTGCGCCGGGCCAGATGGGAACAAGAGAGGGGATAACCGGGTTTTCTCGGTCTGTCTGAACGTGGAGGACGACCGGTCCACCACCTTTCTCGATACTGTAGGTATGGTAGACAGTCTCCAGCTTACCATCTTCAATCAAGTCCACGCCGGTCACACTGGAGAGATAGTTAAACCCCAGTTCATCGCGCAAGGCGAGGGCGACTTCGGTCAGTTTATCCGGGGAAACGACGAGGCCCTCGTATCCTTCACGGGGATCGTCGGTCACGTCTTCCGGGAATCGCTCTTTGAGGGTCTGGATGGCCTGTTCTGCGGGGCTGGCTGTTGTGTCCGGGGCATCAGGCGCTTCAAGAATTGCTTCACTCATTGCTTTTCCTCAATCAGTTCTTTGTAGGTGCGGATGGGGCCGATCAGGCGGCTTCGGCCGCTGCTTCTGCCGGTTGATTGGCCGCTTTGGCGGCTTCTCGTTTGATGATGTCGAGCTGGCGCAGATCGACCAGATCGGGGCCGAGGACGGGGATGGGGACCAGATCGGCCGTCGGATCATTTTTGCGGTACCAGGGAGCGGTGGCAATGGATTGCTGATCAATTTTCTCTTGCAGGGCAATCAGGCCATTGATCAATGCTTGCGGGGTGGGCGGGCAGCCGGGGACGTAGACATCTACTGGCAAAAATTTGTCTATACCATCCACGACGTTGTACCCTTCCTTGAAGGGGCCGCCGCCAGAGGCGCAAGCTCCCATGCTTAATACGTACCGGGGTTCTGGCATCTGGTTGTAGAGACGGACGATGGTGGGGACCATTTTCTTCGTCACCGTGCCAGAGACGATCATCAGGTCTGACTGGCGGGGGGTGGCCCGAAAAACTTCCATGCCAAAGCGAGCCAGGTCGTAGCGGCTGGACGCGGTGCAGATCATTTCAATGGCGCAGCAGGCCAGACCAAAAACCATCGGCCAGATGGAGTTGCGCCGCGCCCAGTTATAGGCCGGGTCTAGCAGCTTGGCGATGTTGGTGATCAGCACATTATTTTGGAGTTCTTCGGGAACGGCAATATCAGGGGCAATCGCGCCTGCATCGGAACTGGTCATGTATTCACTGCCTCCTCAAACCATACGAGTTGTATATCAATGAGTATTCTTTCGGTGGCCAATGCGGGGTCATCGGCGAAGCCAGGCAGAGCCTGATGATC
>CAYONK010000325.1:0-5927 GCA_964405285.1 uncultured Ardenticatenaceae bacterium | reverse complement strand
CCCCGCCCACCTGCAAACCACCCGCGGCAATGTGTTGGTGGAGGCGATAGTTGGTAGTTGATAGTTGGTAGTTAGTAGTTAGCTATCAACTACCAACTGTTTTACCGGGTTAACTTCCGGTAGCTAATCCGGTGCGGCCGGTCGGCGGCGGCGCCCAGACGGGCGCGGCGGTCCTCTTCGTAGGCGTCGTAATTGCCAATGAACCAATGCGCCTGGCTGTCCCCCTCGAAGGCCAGAATGTGGGTGGCGACGCGGTTGAGGAACCAGCGGTCATGGGAGATGATGACGGCCGAACCGGCAAAACTCTCCAGAGCGTCTTCTAAAGCGCGTAAGGTGTTCACGTCCAGGTCGTTGGTCGGCTCATCCAGCAGCAGCACGTTGGCCCCCGATTTGAGCATTTTCGCCAGGTGAACCCGGTTGCGCTCGCCGCCGGACAGATCGCCCACCTTCTTTTGCTGGTCGCTGCCGGGGAAGTTGAAGCGGGCGACAAAGGCGCGGGAATTGACCCGCCGGTTGCCCAGGTTGATGCTCTCCTCGCCGCCGGAAATCTCTTGCCAGACAGTATTATCCGGGTTGAGCGTGTCGCGGCTCTGGTCTACGTAGGCCAGTTCCACGGTGTCGCCGACGCGCAGCGTGCCGCTGTCTGGCTGCTCCTGCCCGACGATCAGGCGAAAGAGGGTGGTCTTACCCGCCCCGTTCGGCCCAATCACGCCGACAATCGCGCCAGGCGGGATGTCGAGGCTGAGGTTTTCGTAGAGCAGGGTGCTGCCATAGCCCTTGCTCACCCCCTCGGCTTGAATGACCACATCACCCAGACGGGGGCCGGGCGGGATGAAGATTTCGCGCTCTTCGTTGGAGCGTTCCACGTCCTGGGTGAGCAGTTCGTTGTAGCGTGAGATACGCGCTTTGGATTTGGCCCGCTGCCCTTTAGGCGACATGCCGATCCAGTCGAGTTCGCGCTGCATCGTCTTGAGACGGGCGCTTTCTTTTTTCTCTTCGCGGGCCAGTCGCTCTTGTTTTTGCGCCAGCCAGGAGGAGTAGTTGCCTTTCCAGGGGATGCCATAGCCGCGATCTAGCTCCAAAATCCAGCCGGCCACATTGTCCAGGAAATAGCGGTCATGGGTGACGGCGATGACGGTGCCGGGGTATTGTTGCAAATGGCGCTCCAACCAGGCGACCGATTCGGCGTCGAGGTGGTTGGTCGGTTCGTCGAGTAGGAGGATGTCGGGCTGTTGCAGCAGCAGGCGACAGAGAGCGACGCGCCGCCGTTCGCCGCCGGAGAGGATGGTGACGGGGGTGTCGCCGGGGGGGGTGCGCAGGGCGTCCATCGCCAATTCCAGGCGGCTGTCGAGGTTCCAGGCGTCGAGGTGGTCCAGCTTTTCTTGCAGCACGCCTTGCTCTTCGATGAGGTCGTTCATCTCGTCGTCGGTCATGGGTTCGCCGAAGCGCAAGTTGATTTCGTCGTATTGGCGCAGGGCGTCTACGATCTCTTGCGCGCCCTCTTCGACGACTTCGCGCACGGTGCGGGTTTCGTCGAGCAGGGGTTCTTGCTCGAGAAAGCCGATGGTGTAGCCGGGGGAGATGGCGGTCTCGCCGATGAAGTCTTTATCCACGCCCGCCATGATGCGGAGCAGGGTGGATTTCCCGGAGCCATTTAAGCCGAGGACGCCAATTTTTGCGCCGTAGAAGTAGGAGAGGGAGATGTCTTTAAGGATTTGTTTGTTGGGCGGGACGATTTTACCCACGCCCATCATGGAGTAGATTACTTTTTTGTCGTCGGTGGTCATGGTTAGTCTGGTAGTCTGGTAGTCTGGTGGTCTGGTAGTCTGGTGGTCAGGTGGGGTTGGTTTGTTTCATGTGGGCGATGGATTGGGCGATGAGTTGGCGCAGGATGGCGAGGTCTATGTCTTCTAATTTTTTGATGTAGAGGCAGGATTTGCCGATGCTGTGTTTGCCGAGTTTGCTCATCAGTTCGTCGTAGCCGTCGAAGCCGGACATGATGTAGAGGGTGAGGTTTTGTTTGCGCGGGGCAAAACCGGCGAGGAACCAGTCGCCTTCACGGCCGCTGGCGTATTTGTAATGATAGCGGCCAAATCCGATGATGGTGTCGCCCCACATTTGTGGCGCTTCGCCGCTGACTTCTTGCATGAGGGCCAGGATGGCGAAGCTGTCCTCGCGTTTTTTCTGGGGTTCGATTGTGTTGAGATAGGCGGTAATGCTTTGTTGATTTGCTTTGGTTTTTAAGTCAGACATAGATCCTTACGGTTGTTTGAGGGAATGCGCCGGATGAGCCAAGACTATCCGGCGCGTCGCTTCATTTAGCCTAATTGCAAGGGGCCGCCCACGTCATCGCCATCGAACCATTTTAGCTCGATTTCCAGGCTGTGCTGGATGCCTTTGCTGCGTTTGTCTTCGTCTTCGACCTGGATTTCCAGGATGAGGTTGGCCGGGATGTCCAGGGTGATGGTTTCTTGCCCGGCGGTCAGGACGACCTGGCCAGCCTCGACTTTGTCGGCCAACTGGCGCAGGAAGGCGCCGACGTTGGCGCGACTGTGCCGCTCTTCGCTCTTAAATAATCTGGTCTCTTTACCCATGTTTAGCTCCTCTCGTGTGGAGAATGAGATTGGTCTCCATTCTCTAATCGCTTTTTCTACAGGTAAAGTAGCAAGAATGCGGCGTGTTTGTCAACTTGTTTTGTCAGGCAGTCAGCCAGATTTCGGCGCTGCGGCGGTCGGGGAAGAAGTTGATCTGGTTGCCTTTGTTGCATTCGTAGACGAGTTCGTGGAAGCGGGGGCTGGGGATGGCGGAGAGGTTGGCGACAACGGCCGTTTTCACCCGATAATTCGACACCTTCAACAACACTTCTCCGGCCAATCCGCTGCTCAAATCGAAAAAGTCAGGCGACAGGTGCGCTTCATCCAGAAGCAGGACGCCTTTCTGGATTTCGCTGCACAGCGCCATTAAATCGAGAACGTCTTGCCCGCTGGCGATGGGCGCGTCCTCCACTGTGGAACTGACATATGCGCCGGTCTCTGTTCGTATGATTTCGCCCATGTGTTTTGTTTGGAGATTGGAGATTGGGCCGATCTCCAATCTCTAATCTCTAATCTCCATTCTTTTCTCCCTCAGCCGCCGAGGCGGGCCAGTTCTTCTTCAGGTACGGACTCGTCTAGTTTTTTGAAGAGGGGCTGCGGTTTGGGCAGTTCTCGGCCGGCCGGAAGCGGGGTACGGGACCAATTGCCAACGGCCGTTTCCCCCTCATACGTCAATCCCACGTGGCTGCGGCTGCTCTCCTGGTAGGTCTCCACCTTTTGCGTCCCGAACAGGCTACCTTCCTCGCCCAGCATCTCATGCACCTGCTGGCTGGTGAAGGGCAGGATAGGCGACCAGAGGAGTTTGAGGCCGTTGATCGCTTGCAGCGCGGTGTTGAGCGAGCGGGCCGTCGCCGCCATGTCGGTTTTGGCCGCCAGCCAGGGGCTTGTCTCTTCCAGGTATTGATTGACCAGCGAGGAGAGGCGCAGGTTTTCTTGCACGGCGGCGCGGAATTTGCAGGCGTCGTAGAGCGCGCCGACGGTGGCGAAGGCGGCGTCTATTTCCGCCAGCAGGGTTGTGTCTTTGTCGGTCAATGCGCCGGGGTCGGGTAAACGGCCGTTGAAGTAGCGTCGGGTCATGTTCAGCACCCGATTGACCAGATTGCCCCAGTTGCCCACCAGTTCGTTGTTGTTGCGCTCGACAAAACCGGCCCAACTCCAATCACTGTCGCGGGTTTCGGGCATAACGGCCGTTAAATAATAGCGCAGCGGGTCCGGGTCATACCGCTCCAGGGCGTCCAACATCCAGACGCCCCAGTTCATGCTGCCGCTAATCTTCCGCCCTTCCATGTTCATGAACTCGTTGGCGGGCACATCGTAGGGCAGGTTGAGATGCTGCGTCTTGTCGTCGGCATACAGCCCCTTCGCCCCCAACAGTTGGGCGGGCCACATGATAGCGTGGAAGGGGATGTTGTCTTTGCCGATGAAGTAGCTGGCGCGGGCGGCCGGGTTTTGCCACCAATTGCGCCAGGCGTCGGGCTGATTGTTGTTCTTCGCCCACTCAATCGTCGCCGACAGATAGCCAATCACCGCCTCGAACCAAACGTAGAGGACTTTGTTCTCGAAGCCATCCACCGGCACGGGGATGCCCCAATCCATGTCGCGGGTCACGGCGCGGCCGATGAGGCCCTGGTCCACAAAATTGCGGGCGAAATTGATCACTTGCGGCCGCCAATGCTCTTTCTCTGTGTGCAGCCACGCTTGCAACCCATCTTCGGCGATGGCCGGCAGGTCTATGAAGTAATGCTCGGTGTCGCGCAGTTCCAGGGCGCTGTCGTCGGTTTTGCTGCGCGGGTTGATCAGTTCGGCGGCGCTTTCAAAGAGCTTGTTGCAGTTGTCGCATTGGTCGCCGCGCGCCCGCTGGTAGCCGCAGTTGGGGCAGGTTCCTTCCACGTAGCGGTCGGGCAGGAACTTGCCGGCCGAGGGCGAATACATCTGCGGCGTCACTTTGCGGTAGAGGTACTCGTTCTCTAGCAGGGAGAGAAAGATGTCCTGGGAGACCCGGAAGTGGTTTTCGGTGTCGGTGTGGGTGAACAGGTCGTAGCAGAGGCCGAGTTGTTGGAAGAGTTGGAGGAAACGGCCGTGATAATGGGCGAACACCTCCTCCACCGTCGTGCCCATCTCCTCCGCCTTCACTGTGACGGGCGTGCCGTGGCTGTCGGAACCGGAGACCATCAGCACGTGGTTCCCCTTCAGGCGATGATAGCGGGCGTAGATGTCGGCCGGCAAGTAGGAGCCGGTGACGTTGCCCTGATGGATATCGGCGTTGGCATAGGGCCAGGCGACGCAGACTAAAATGTATTCTTGGCTCATTTATTCGATGTCGTCCTCCTCGAACTCTTCTTCCTCTTCAAGTTCCTCTTCTTCGTCTTCGCTCACTTCGGTCAGCAGTTCGGCCAGAAGTTCAAAATCATCCTCGCTCATGCGGAGAAAGGCTTCTGATTGGAGGCGCATTTTCATCAGGTTGGGGTAGCTCTCCAACTCCACGCTGTCAATCGAAACCGCCTGCTTGAGGGTGTGCGATTCAGCATCAATATCTATAGAAAAGAAATAGGCGGTTGGTTGGTCTACGTTGTAGAAGTACTCTTTAGGATTGGCCGTGACCGGGTCGCTGGTGATGGTAGCGACGGCGAAGAAGGCTTGCGGCTCAATCAGATAGACGATGATGCGGTCCCCTTTCTTGAGCATTTCCGCGTCCTCCGGTGTGCGAGCCATGATGACGCGCTCCGGCCAGCCGGGGAAGGTGAGGTCGTCGGTGTCCGGCAGGCTGATGGTTTTGAGGAAGTGTTGGTTAATAGTCATACCTTGCCGGGCGGCGCGGGCGCTGCGCCGGGCCTCTTGCGCCTCCATTTCGGCGGCGATATTCTCCCAAATGCGCGCCTGGACATTTATGTTCAGTTCGGCTTCTGTGCCATCTTCAAAGCGAACGCGCATCTTGGGTTGGTTGATTTCTAGGACGGTGTATTTGCCTTTGCGATTCGCGTAAACGCCATTTACTTCAAACATGCTTTGTCTCCGTTGTCCAAATCCTGGTATGGTTTACCCTGGTTTCGTTTGGGCGTGCATAGTATCGTTTTCGGGGTGAGTTGGCAAGGGGAAATTGTGGGTCTTTTGTGCGGTGGATAGTGCGGGGTAAATTGGTCTACTATTCATGGCGCGTTTGTTTTTGGGATCATGTGCCGCCTGAGCCAAATCTCCGTTATAATGTGGGCAGTGTCATATCGTCTTTGCCCTTTTTTAGTCTGATTGGCTGATTGGCGGGATACTCATGGATAGCAACCCACGGCGCCGGACTTCCTCTTTTCTTCAATATATAGATACCCGCTGGATTGTGTG
>CAYONK010000324.1:0-5936 GCA_964405285.1 uncultured Ardenticatenaceae bacterium | reverse complement strand
GCGCACACCCTCATCGGTCGGTGTCACCGTCACCGCAACCTCGACACTGTGCCCCAACTCCATGAGCGCCTGATTGTAGTCGCCCGGTCGTTCCGGCGACACGAGGTCGGCGGCGAGCTGCCAGAGGCGCTTCTGCGTCGCCGTCTGCGTCACGTCGTCGGGCAGGTCGGTCAGGCGGCTGAGGACGCGGATGACGTTGCCATCCAGCACCGGGACCGGCTCGCCAAAGGCGATGGAGGCGATGGCTCCGGCGGTATAGCGGCCGATCCCTTTGAGGGTTTGCAATTGGGCGGCGGTGGGGGGAAAACGGCCGTTCCACACCCCCACCACCGTCTGCGCCGCCGCGTGCATATTCCGCGCCCGGCTGTAATAACCCAACCCCTCCCACAGCTTCAACACCTCATCCAACGGCGCGGCGGCCAACGCCTCCACCGTCGGGAAGCGTTCCAGCCAGCGCTCGTAATAGGGAATGACGGTGGCGATTTGCGTCTGTTGCAGCATAATCTCCGCCACCCAGACGCGGTACGGGTCGCGGCTGGCCCGCCAGGGCAGATCGGCGTGGCCGGCATCCCACCAGGAGAGAAGTTGTGCAGCGATTGGGGTCATAGAGGAGGAATTGTCAATGGTTAATGGTCAATTGTCAATGGTCAACGGGGCGCGCTCACTCATTGACAATTGACCATTGACAATTAGCAATTGACCATTATGTCACCGCTGCGGTGACATGGTCGTATCTTTCGTGTCGTTTTTCTTGGAGCAGGGTGTGGAGGCGGAGAACGGCCGTTTCAATCTCCCCAAAGCTGGTATACAACGGCGTCAGGCCAAAGCGGAGGTTGTCGGGCTGGCGGAAGTCGGGGATGACCTTCATCTCCTGAATGTACGCCTGATTGATGCGCCAGCCATCCGGGTGGCCGAGGGAGACGTGGGAGCCGCGCCGGGCGGCGTCTGCCGGGGAGTTGAGGCGAAAGCCGAGCGGTTCCAGCCATTCGCGCCAGAGGGCGATCAGATAGTCGCTTTGCCGGACCGATTTGGCGCGGATTCGCTCTATGCCTGCTTCCAGGAGGAGTTCCAGGCCGGGGGCAACGGCCGTTAACCCCAAAATCGAAGGTGTGCCCGTCAGAAAGCGGGCCAGGCCAGGAGCCGGTTCATAATCCAGGCCAAAGGCAAACGCCTCCCGCTGCCCCATCCAGCCGGAGATGGGATTATTTAACTTTTCCTGCAAATCACGCCGGACGTAGAAGAAAGCGGGTGCGCCAGGGCCGCCATTCAGATATTTGTAGGTGCAGCCGACGGCCAGATCGGCGTTGGCGGCGTTCAGGTTGATGGGCAGCGCCCCGGCCGAATGGCTGAGGTCCCAGAGGATGAGGGCGCCGTGTTTGTGGGCGAGGGTGGTAACGGCCGTTAAATCATAGGTATAGCTGCTCTTAAACGCGGTGTGGGAGAGGGTGACGAGGGCGGTTTGGTCATCAACGGCGGCCCCCAACCCCTCCAGCGGCCCATGCACCCCATCCGGCGACTTCACTACCTCAACATGATATTCCGGCCCCAACAGGCGACAAATCCCCTGCAAAATGTAGAGGTCCGAGGGGAAATTCAGGTCGTCGGTGACGATTTTGTGGCGGCCGGGCCGCGCCTGCATCGCCGCCAGCGCCAGCTTGTAGAGATTGACCGAAGTCGAGTCGGCCAGCAGCACTTCGTCCGGCCGCGCCCCAATCAGGCTGGCGACCTGGCCGCCCAGGCGAGCCGCCAGGTCAATCCAGCCCTCGTTCCAGCCGCGAATCAACCGTTCGCCCCACTCGTGTTGGATGGTATGGGCCAGTCGCCCCGGCGTCGCCAGCGGCAGCCGCCCCAGCGAATTACCATCCAGGTAAATCAACTCCGGGTCGGCGACATAAAACCGCTGGCGAAACGAGGCCAGTTCGTCTTGGGCGTCGAGGTCTTGGGGAGACATGGGAGACTGGGAGATTGGAGATTGGGAGATTGGAGATTACGACGCGCTGAATCTCCAATCTCCAATCTCCAATCTCTTCTTTACGGCTCGACGGTTTCCGCTGCAAGGATTTGCGTCAACAGTTCCTTGCCTTCGGGCAGCAAGGTGATTTGCGTCTCGCCCTTGAGAATGTTTTCCGTCTCCAGGATGTCGAACATTGCCTGGGCCACTTCCGGATCGGTGCCGATCTGGTGGAGCGCCTCGCCGACGATTTTTGGCCGCATCGCCTGCGCTTTGGCAAACTCAATCGCCGCCCGCCGCTCGGCCGAATTGGTGATGATGCTCACCCGGTTGGCCCCATCCTGGCGGATGGCCGACGTGACCTGGCGCAGTTGGTTGACCACTTTCTCCTCAATCTGCCGGATCATCCCCCGGTCGCGGAAATGGACCTTGCGGATGTAGACGGAGCCGAGGCGGTAGCCCCACTCTTCCGATTTGGGCGACACTTCGCCGCGCACGGTGCGGCTCATGACGTGGCGTGTTTCCAACATGTCTTCCAGGGGCATGTTGCTCAGGGTGCGCACGGTGGCGTTGCTGACGTTGGCCGAGAGGGAGCCGCGCGGATCGGTGTTCTTGAAGAGGTAGGCGACGGGGTCGCTAATGTTCATCTCATACCAGACGCCAATGCCCATAGGGGCGCCTTCTTCGGAGTTGACGGGCAGGCTGCGCAGATATTGCTGGTCGAGGCGCAGGTCGAGGATGTGGCGCGAGCCAAAGGTGTTGACGATGAGGGCGGCCGGCCCCATTTTGAGCCAGAGGAAGTGGAGGCCGGGTTCGTGGATAACGGCCGTTACCTTGCCAAACAACACATACACATGGCACGTCCCCTCCTGCACAATGGCGTACACACCCAACAGACGCAGCAAAAAGCGGGCAATCGGTTCGCCAATCAAAAAGGCGAAAAAGAACACAACGGCCAGGCCAAAGGTGGTGGCGACGTCTATCATTTCTTCACCTCCAGAATCACATTTTGCGCCTGCGTGTAGAGGGAGAGGCGCACATTGCGTAAATAGGCCGCCAACGCCTCTGGCCCATGGCTCTTGATCATGCCAAGCTGCTCCGCCAGGGCCAGCAGTGGTTCCACCTCAGCCTGGGCGCGTAACGTCTCAATTTCCACCGCCCGCTTCGACTGCACAATCGTCTGGTCCGCCTGCGCTCTGGCCAGGCTGATCTCCGAAGACACCTCATTGTGGGCGGTGTTGATGGCCGCCAACGCCGACTCCACCTCTTGCGGTGGATCAATCCCGGTGATCAGCGAGGCATCTAACTCCACCCCATAGCGGGCGGCGGCCGAAGCGCACTCCCGCTCCATATGGGTATTAATCTCGTTCAGATTCTTGCGTAAATCGTTGATCGAAACGCCACCCATCAGGCCGATGTCCAGGTCTTCGTCTTCCAGACCCTTCGCCTGCGACTCGAAGCTGGCGATGCGCTGGCGCAAAATGGAGATGAAGTAGCCCATGACGTGGACGATGGGCGTTTTGACGCCGAAGAAATAGGCGTAGAGGTTGCGCTCGGCCGGCCGGTAGCGAATCTGTCCATTCAAGCCGATGTTGAGTTGGTCTTTGGTCACGGCGTCCAGGCGCGTCCCGGCGTGATTGGCTTCCGGCGTCTCCAGGTCCAGGGCCATGTTGATCGTTTCCGTAGCGACCGATACTTTGTGAATACGCTCCCAGGGCCAGCGGAAATAGGGGCCGCCCGGCTGAATGACGCGCACCAGCGGGTAGCTGTACCGTTCCCGGTCCTTCTCGTTGAGCGCGTCAGAGATGGGGTCATCCAGGGTCGTTCCATTGCCCAGGCGCACCGCCCGGCCGAAACGGGTCTTCACGGCGCGTTCGTTTTGGTCTACCGTGTAGAAACTCGTCAGGCCAAAACGGAGGATGAACCAGGCGAGAAATCCTAAGAGAAATCCGAAAAAAACAGGGGTCATCGCGTTGCACTCTCCTTTTTTTGACTGGTAGGGGCGACCCTTGTGGTCGCCCTCTTTCACGGGGCGGGCACAAGGCCCGCCTGAAAAACTATAAATGGATACAATAATCTTGCTGCGAGGTGGGTTGCAGGCAGATTCTACCCTAATTACGCAAGGCGGGGGAAAAAGTAGCTTGGGGGAAAGACCTGTCAGGTTTTGCAAACCTGACAGGTCAGGGAATCAGAAGCGTTTCGCCGAGGCGTTGGCCGGTGGCGGGGTCGTAGAGGCCGATGAGCAGTTGGGCGTCGGCCGGGAGCGCGTCGGGCAGCAGGGGCAGCCAATGGGTGTCCGGGATGTATTCGCCGGGCAGCCAGCCGGTGGTGGGGCGGGTCCAGCCCTGCGGCTCGCTGTCCGATTGGGCGATGATGCTCCCATCGGCCTGGCGCAAATGGACGAAGACTCGGTAGCGGGTCTCCGTCTCGGCCATTGCCTGCCAGAGCAGGGTGAGGCGCAGGCCGTCGGTTTCGCTTTCCAGAGTGTAACCGGCCAGCTGGGCGAAGCCGATGGGCGCGTCGGCCGTTTTCGCCATCTCTGGCGGGCTGAATTGGCGGTCTGGCGCTTCGATGTAGATTGCGCCGAGGGGGATAGTGGCGATGTCTTCCCCTTCTAACCAAAGTTCATAGGCCCCTGTCGCCAGGGTCGGGTCTGCCCGCCAGCCAAATTGCTCGCGCACCAGCGCCCAGGCGGGCCACGCCTCCGGCGGGTAGGCCGGGCTGAGGGGGCGCGACAATTCGCCAACAACCTGCCCGGCCGCGTCGCGCAATGTCAATTGGATGCCACCGATTTGTGGCCGCGCTGCCCCGCCATGCCAAAGCAGGGTCAGCGGGGCGATCTCGCCGGAGCGTAGGGGGAAATCAGGGAGGCTCCACCCGGCCAATGTCAGATTGTCCGCCATGCGGGTGGGGGCGAATTGGGCGACAACGGCCGTTTCCCCCGTCCATCCTGCCAAACTGCGCGGGGTGGGAACGGCCGTTACCTCCACCTGCCCCACTCGCGCCCGCGCCGGATTCGGTCCCGTCGGCCAGTCGCGCGGCAGCAAGGCGACGGCCGCATCCCGCCGGAAGCCTTCCGCCTCCAGCCAATACAGGCCGGGCGGCGCGCCGGGCAGCAGATTGATCTCGTAAGCGTCGCGGGCGTAGTCGCCGACGCGCCAGCCCCGGTCGCCGGGGTAATGGGTGTAGCCAAACGGCCGTCCGGCCGGTTCGCGCCCCCACCCCTGCCCCAAATCATCGGCCAGGTAGAGGGCGAAGCCATAGGGCACGCCAATCTCCCGCTGCGGCGCCCAGTATTGGGTGATCGCCAGCGGGCGGTCTGGCCTGGCCCTCTCCGGCCCGGAGTAGCCCAGGTAGGTGAATTCGCCGGAGAAGTCTATGGATAACGGCCGTTCTGGTCCTGACAACAAGAGCGGCCAAATCCGATCCGCACCTGGTTTGAGCAGGGGGAGGAGGAGGGCGAGGAGGAGGAAAACGGGGAACGGGGAACGGGGAACAGTGAACGGGGAACGGGGAACGGGGAACAGTGAATGGGGAACTTTGGGGTTCAGGAGCAGTAAGCCGAGGATGATCAGGGCGAAGGGGAGGCTGAGCCAGAGGGCGGCGCGGCGGAGGGGGGTGACGCGGAAGGCAAGTTCCAGGCTGTGCTGCCCGGCGGGTAGCTCCAGGGTGATGAGGCCGTGCGGAGCGGCGGGGGAGAGGGAAACGGCCGTTCCGTCCAACCGCCCCTGCCAACCGGGGAAGTAGAAGGCGTGATAGGTGAGGGAAACGGCCGTTTCCGCCACAAGCTCATATCGCTCCCAACCCGGCCCAGACTGCCAATCGAGCAGCGCCACCTCCGGCGGCACATCCAGCCGGTTGACCGGGCCGCCCGCCTCATACTGCGGGATGAGGGCATCGGCCGGGGGCAGTTCATCCACCCAACGGGGCAGCACTTCCCCCTGCGCCTCGGCGTACCAGCGCGGCCAGGTGGTCGCCTGGGCCA
>CAYONK010000323.1:0-5941 GCA_964405285.1 uncultured Ardenticatenaceae bacterium | reverse complement strand
GGTCCGGGGCGGGGGGTGGGGGAAGCGCTGGCTGCTGCGGATGAGGATGGCCCGCATCCCGGCGGCGTGCGCCCCCACGATGTCATGCTCTGGCGCGTCGCCGACGAAGATGGCCCGCTCCGGGGCCACGCCTAATTCTTCCAGCACGTGCCAGTAGGGGTCAGGTTGGGGCTTCCATTTGCCCACGTCGGCCGAGAAGAGCGTGGCGTCGAAGTAGCCATCCAGCCCAAAACGGCGTAAATCGTTGATGTGGGCCGCGCCGGTGAACATGGTGTTGGAGAGCAGGCCGATTTTGTATCCGGCCGCCTTCACCTGCGCCAATGTGTCCGCCGCGCCGGGCAAGGGGTGGGCCTGGGCGCAGATGGCTGCCTGGTACAGTTCGGCCGCCTCGACCAGCCATTCGGGTTGGATGCCATTCTGCCCGCAGCAGGTGTGGAGAATGTCGCCGAGCAGCTCTACCAGACGGAGATTTTGGCCGCCGGCAACGGCCGTTTCCCACCTCCCCGGCAGCAGCGCAAACCCCGTATCTCGAAACCGGGCGAACTCTGGCAAACGGCCGTTCTGCCCCGCCAAATACCCATAAGCCGCCTGCAACCCCGGCGTCTCCATCTCCGGCCACGTCCCATACGGCCCGGCATACTCCACCAACGTCCCGCCCAAATCAAAAACAATCGCGTCTATACTCAAGATTCTACTCCTCTAAGAGTGAGGAAGTGCAGAAGTGTATGAGTGTATGAGTGCAGAAGTGTATGAGTGCATGAGTGCATGAGTGTATGAGTGCACTCATGCACTTCTGCACTTCTGCACTTCTGCACTTCTGCACTTCTGCACTTCTCCACTTCTGCACTTCTGCACTTTCAGTTATATTCCACCAATTTCGCCACCGTCACGCCCGCGCCGCCTTCGCCGTCTTTGCCTTCTTCAAAGGAGGCGACATGGCTGTTGTGGCGCAGGGCGACGCGCACCGCTTCGCGCATTTTGCCCGTGCCTTTGCCGTGAATGATCCGCACCCAGGGCATTCGCGCCAGAAAAGCGTTGTCGAGGAAGCGGTCCATCTCTTCCAGGCCGTCTTCCACCCGCTTGCCGCGCAAATCCAACTCCAGGCCGGAGGAGGCCATGCCGGAGCCGACGCGCACGCTTTGCTCTGGCTCTTCTTCAACCGGCCGCCCCTTGAACTCAATTTCGTCGAATTTGGCCCGCATTTGCAGGCGACCAATCGCCACCAACACCTCGTTTTTACTGATGGAGACGACCTCGCCCTTTTTGTCCAGCGCCTTCACCAGGACGGTGTCGCCCACTTGCAGTTTGCGTCGGGTTTGCCTGGGCGGCGCTTTGGGTGATGGGGCGGGAACGGGTAGGGCGGTTTCGGCAACGGCCGTTATCTCTTTGCTCAAATTCTTCAACTGATTGAGCGAGACGGCGTCCCGAATCTGTTTCCGCGCCCGGCGTAATTCCTCCTGCACCGCCTCGATTTCCGCCTGCGCCTGAGCGCGGGCTTCGGCCAGCACCGCCAGCCGCTCCGCTTCGATGGCGGCCAATTGCTCGGCCAATTCATCGCGCTGCCGTTCCGCCTCGCGCAGCGTCAGGCGCGTGCCCGCCTGCTCCGCCTCCATCTTGTCGCGCAAGTCGTAGATGCTGTCCAACAGGCTTTCCGCCTTCTGGCTGCCCGCGCCGAGAAGTCGCAGGGCGTCTTCCAGGATGGAGGGTTCCAGCCCCAGGCGGCGGGCGATGGCGATGGCGTTGGAGCGGCCGGGCAGCCCAATCGTCATCTCATAGGTGGGCGAGAGGGTTTCGATGTCGAAGAGCAGCGAGGCGTTGGTCGCGCCGGGGGTCTGGCTGGCGTAGAGTTTTAGCTCCGGGTAATGGGTGGCGATGAAGGTAGTCGCCCCTTTGTCGCGCAGGTAGTTGACGATGGCCTGGGCCAATGCCGCCCCTTCGGCCGGGTCGGTGCCGGAGCCTAATTCGTCGAAGAGGACGAGAGAACGGCCGTTTACCCCCGCCAACACCCGGCTGATATTGGTGATATGGGCGGAAAAGGTCGAAAGGCTCTGCTCAATAGATTGCTCGTCGCCGATGTCGGCGAATACGTCGTCAAAAATCGTCAGGCGGGCTTCGACGGCCGGTAGATGGAGGCCAGATTGGGCCATCAGGGTCATCAGCCCGACCGTTTTCAGGCTCACCGTCTTGCCGCCGGTGTTCGGGCCGGTGATCAGGACGATGAAGATGTCCTCGTGCAAGGTCAGGTCGGTGGGCACGACGGTGGCCGGGTCCAATAGAGGATGGCGCGCTCCCTTGATCCAGATGGTCGAGCCGGGGTGGAGGTTGGGCGGCGGCGGGGTCCATTTGGCCCGTTCGTTGGCGTGTTTGGGCGGCGCGGGCGCTTTGAAGACGCGCCAATCCACAAAATCGGGCGGGATGCCGCGAATCTCCCCGGCGTAGCGGGCGCGGGCGAAGATGAGGTCTAGCTCGGCCATGCGCTCCACGACGCGCTTGATGCTGTCTGACTGCTCGGCCACCAGCCGGGAAAGTTCGGCCAGGATGCGCTGGATTTCCTCTTGCTCGGCGATTTGCAGGCCGCGATATTCGTTGTTCAGGTCTACCGTCGCCAGCGGCTCAATCCAGAGGGTGGCCCCGCTGCCGCTTTGGTCGTGGACGATGCCCTTGATCCGCCCTTTGGCGTCGGCGCGGAGGGGGACGACGTAGCGACCGCTGCGCATGGAGACGAGGGTGTCTTGCAGATATTGGCCGTCGCTGCTTTGGAGGATGCGTTGCAGTTTTTCTTGTAAACGGCCGTGGACCACGCGCAATTCGCTGCGCAGTTTCGCCAGCTTGGGGCTGGCGCTGTCCAGTACCTCGCCTCGCTCGTCAAGCGTCCGGCTGATGGCGGCGACGATGCCGGGGCATTCCTCGATCAGTTCGGCGATTTCCGCCAGGTGGGGGGCTTGCTCTTCTGCTTTGAGCAGGTGGCGCTGCAAGTTGCGGGCGGCGGTGAGGGTGTGGCGGATGTCGAGCAAATCTTCGGCCAGCAGGGTGAAGCCGCGTGTGGCGTTGTCGGCGGCCTGGCGCACATCGCGCGCCCCGCCGATGGTGACGCTGCTGTGGGTGTCGAGCAGGCGTAGGGCTTCGGCCGTTTCGGCCTGCCAGCGACGCGCTTCCAGCAGGTCGGTGGTGGGGGTGAGGCCGAGGGCCAACTGCTCGCCGCCGCTGAAGCTGGTGTAACCGGCCAGAATTTGCCGGACTTTGGGGAATTCGAGGATGGTGAGACTTTTTGTATCCATGGTAGGCGGAAGTATAGCGGAAATACGGCCGCCTATCACGGAGATTGGCGATGGTCAATCGTCAATGGTCAATCGTCAATGGGCAACTTCGTTGACTGGGTGGACTAGGGCGCACAGCGCAGCTTGTACTTTTCCTCTACCCGGCAGGTGATGCCACTCGCGCACGTCCAGGCTCTCTTGCAGGTAGGTGGCGGCTTCGGCCGTTGTTCCCATCAGGCAGGCAATGTGGGCCAGGTTGCTGAGGGTAACGGCCGTTGCACCCATTTCCCTCGCGCCAATGGACCAACGACTTGTCCGACAGCGCTTCTAGCAAAGACCCGGCGACGCCCAGGGCCGCCGCGCCCTCTTCGCTGAAGCCATCGGCGAAAAGCGTCAACCATTGGGCTGCCTGCCGTTCAGCCGGTTCTAATAGCTGCCAGCTTTGGGTGCAGACCACGTCCAGGCTGTGCTGGCTTTCAGGCGTATTTTGCCAAACGGCCGTTAGCTGCCCCGGCTGTTGGGCGATCAATAGATAAACAATACGATGTTGAGCGCAGTGTAACAATATCGTCCCAAAATTCCAAACCGTCAAATAAAAACTGGATCGCTTTTTGTTACGCTCAAACAAAAACTGGATCGCTTTTTGTTACACTTTTGTTACACCTGCTTTCTTATAATGAAGTTAATGGTAAGGGGACTCATGAGCCTGATCCCTAAACCAACTTTTACTAACAGTATTCTGTAGACAATTCTCGGAGGTAAATCATGAAGAACAGTATTAGAAATCCGTTCCTGTTTGTCTGGTTCATCTTGTTGCTGGGCGTTGCCACGATGGTGGCAATCCCGCGGGTTTCACTTGCTGATGAAACTCAACCATTTGTGCCTGAGTCCGAGATGGCAGATCAGTAGCAAAAGCATGAAGATGTTGGCGTCTTTGCAGTGCTAGAGAACCTGGAAACGGGAGTAAAAAATATTCTTGACCTGCAAGTTGTTGAATACAGTAGAATTTCTTCCGAAGAGAACGAAGAGAACGTCTCGGTTACATTTGAAGTTGGCATACCTCAAGATATGCTAAGGGTTCCAAATGGGATATTCCCCGAACAAGCATCCTCATCCTCCGACGTAATCGCAAGCGAGCAAAAGTACTTGTGTGATGCAACAAGTAGTGTTTGTGCTACGCTTACATTTAACTACCATGAGGGGCAAACAAATGGCGTTGACTGGATGTATTCAACTAATGTAACAAATAGATGGACCCGGCATGACCCTCAGGTTACTTGGTCGAATGGGGAATTAAGAGCAAGGTGCGATGCTTGGTGGCTGGATAAACCAGGCGCTTGTAGCGCGACTACTGTGGGTTATGTTTCTAATCCAATAAGTGGCAGCATGTATACGATGGTTCCCTCTTTCGCTGGTTTCAATAACAAAACATGGGTAAATGATATCCATTATCAAGTAGCTTCACAGCAAATCACTTTACATAGAGGTGGGAGCAACTGGAATTTTTATATCTGTATAGTGAATGGTGGTGGCAGTGTTATATACGGCTGTTACTAAAAGGGAAAGCTACTTGGGTTCTCTGATGAATTCTATGGTCGCAACGCTACCCACCGCCATATGGGGTTTGTCTAAACTCGAAAAGCAGTTCTTTCTATCGTAAGTTTTGCACAATCCGAGACTATTTCGTGAAAAATCGCAAAAAATAAAAGCAACAATTGGAGAGAATTTTGGTCAATGAAAATCAAACACACATCCATTTCGCGGAATTAAATTAACAGAAATGGGTGTGGCTCTGCTGAATTCGACCATTTTAGGCTTCTTTAGTAACCAAAGTAGACATAATGCAGAGATTTCCATTGAAAATATTAATTCTTGAGGCAATCTGCCAATCCTTTTCAAAAAAGTGAATTTTTTGAAAGCTAATTGACGTAACCTGCCTCAAGAGTTCACTTTCGTTTTTTGCACTTTTTTCTAAATTTGGCTCTGATTGCACAAAAGTTACGCTATAACTACGAAAAGATGTAATTATGAAAAGACTAGTTTGGATGATGAGCATATTTGGAATACTGATCGCTTCAGTATTTCTTGATCTTACCTATTATCAACTGTGGAAGATAGATTCTGGAATAGTTCAATCTAATGGAGCGTCTCTTTCTGGTCTGCGATACGTTTCAGGGACAGTTTTGACGGCAATGTTATTGTTAGCTTTGTCATGGCTTCTTTTACGCCAAATTTCACCAGATACCTTCGTTTCTGCCGTGTGCATATTACTGGGAGCAGTCATCTTGATGATACTCATGCCTTCTGGCGCCCAGGTTTCTGGCCAGTTAATTTCTCCAGAAAACATGATGCTTCGCTCCTGGCTGATCGCTCTTGTTTCTTCACCTCTTTTAGCAACTCGCTATGTCGCCGCGTTTTTAATCTGTCTGGGGTTCATTCGTGGCATCAGCCAGAGATGGGGTGGGCATAAAGTCGAAAATTAGTAAATGGCGAGGTGGGTACATGAGGCGTTATCCGGGTCATTACCCTGCTTCATGTATCTACCTCGCTATTGCTCTGACTGTTCTTGCTGCCTGCGCGGATGAAGGATTAACGTCAGATGGTGCTAACGCAACCGATACAACAACAGCCAGTCTAGATGCTACCAAAATTGCAATAGCGGATACCAACTCGCCGATAGCAAC
>CAYONK010000322.1:0-5963 GCA_964405285.1 uncultured Ardenticatenaceae bacterium | reverse complement strand
GCAGGTGATGAATAACATGGGGCAGGGGTTAGTCGTCATTGACCGGAACTGGCTGATTGAGTATTGCAATGGGGTTTTTGCCGATATGCTAGGTTACACGCCAGCAGGGTTGGTGGGACAAAATGTGCTCGATCTGGTGCATGGGCTTGACGCGGCGGAGGTGAGCGAGGTGACGCAGCGTTGGTTGAGTGGGGAGAGGCAGGTATTTGAGACGAAATTGCAACATGCGGATCAGGCGTCGCCGGTGTATGGGGTGGTAACGGCCGTTCCCCGCTACCATCAGGGCCTGATCAATGGCGCAATGGCGGTCGTCACCGACCTGACAAAACGGAAACAAATTGAGCTAACCCTGGCCAGCGCGCGCGACCAGGCGCTCGAAGCGTCGCGCCTCAAATCAGAATTTCTGGCCAACATGAGCCACGAAATTCGCACACCGCTCAACGCCGTGATCGGCATGGCCGACTTGCTCCTGGAAACGCCATTGACGGCGGAACAGCGCGATTACACCCAAACCATCCACAATAGCAGCGACGTTCTCCTGGCGCTCATCAACGACATCCTCGATTTTTCTAAAATTGAGGCCGGCAAGATGGAGGTGGAGGAACGGCCGTTTGACCTCCGGCTCTGTGTCGAAGAAGCCTTAGACGTCGTGGCCAGCAAAGCCGCCGCGAAAAATCTGGAGCTGGCCTACATCTTCAGCAGAGACATCCCTCAGCACGTCGTCGGCGACATGGTTCGCGTGCGCCAGGTGTTGGTCAATTTACTCAACAACGCTGTCAAATTCACCGAAGACGGTGAAATTGTGCTGTCCATTTCGCTGCAAAACCAGGGAGCGAACCCGGCGGCCCCTCCGCAGCTTCTCTTTACCGTCCGGGACACGGGCATCGGCATTCCCAAAACGCGGCGCGACCGGCTCTTTAAGACCTTTAGCCAGGTAGACGCTTCGACCACGCGCCGGTATGGCGGCAGCGGGTTGGGCCTGGCGATTAGCAAACATTTGGTGGAGCTGATGCAGGGCCGTATTGGGGTAGAGAGCGAGGATGGGCAAGGCTCGACGTTTTACTTTACGCTACCGCTGCGCGTTGCCGAGGAGCAGCCGCAAGCCCCCGTGTCGAGCGACCAGCGTCATCTGGTCGGTAAACACATCCTCATTGTGGACGACAATGCCACCAACCGGCTGATTTTGGACCGGCAGGTGCAATCTTGGGGGATGAAGACGACGGTCTTTGCTGCCGGGCAGGAGGCGTTGGATTGGCTGGCAGCCGGGCAACGCTGCGATCTGGCGATTCTGGACATGCAAATGCCGGAGCTAGATGGCCTGATGTTGGCGGCGCGTATCCGCCAGATGGCGGACCTTCCCGCTTTCCCGCTGGTGATGCTTAGTTCAGTCGGCCAGCAGATTGGCCGGAAAGAGGGCTTGTTTGCCGCCAATCTGACGAAGCCGGTTAAACAGCAGCAGTTGTTGGCTGTGTTGTCGGATTTGTTGGGGCAAACGGCCGTTTCCCCACCCACTTCTTCCCCACCCGCGCTTACGCCAGCCGAATCTCTGATTGACCCCGCCTTTAGCCAGACTTACCCGCTGCGCATTCTTCTCGCCGAAGACAATCTCATCAACCAAAAAGTGGCCTTGCGCATTTTGGAACGCCTGGGGTACCAGGCAGACCTGGCGGCGAACGGCCAGGAAGTGCTGGAGAAACTCGACGGCGATACCTATGACCTGGTGCTGATGGATGTGCAAATGCCGATGATGGATGGCGTGACCGCCACCAAAGCAATTCGAGAAAGCTGGCCGCCAGCGCGGCAGCCGCAAATTGTCGCCATGACGGCCAACGCGCTGAGCCAGAACCGGCAAGAATACCTGGACGCCGGCATGGACGATTACATCAGCAAGCCGGTGCGCATCTCAGACCTCATGCAAGCGCTGGCAGCTTGTTATGGGAAATTGGAGCGTGGAGATTAGAGACTATAGTCCCCACTCTCCACTCTCCACGCTCCACTCTCCACGCCCTCCCCTCTCTCAACTGCGCAGATAAGACGCTCCGTTTACGTCCACGATGCAGCCTGTCATGAACTCCGCGCCGGGCGAGGCGAGGAAGAGGACGGCGTAGGCTACTTCGTCTGGCGTTGCTACGCGGTTAAGCGGGCTTTGGCCGCGAATGACAGCGCCGGCCGGGCTGTCCAGGTGCGCCTGAGCCATGTCTGTCTCTACCCAGCCGGGGGCTACTGTGCCGACGAAGATGTGGTAGGGGGCCAGGTATTGGGCCAACGATTGCCCCATCGCATTCATCCCCGCTTTGCTGGCCCCATAAGCGGGGCCGGTCGGTTCGCCGCGAAACGCGCCACGCGAGGAGACGTTGACGATGCGCCCGCCGCCTTGTTGGATCATCTGCTGCGCGGCGCAGTAGGTGGCGTTGGCCGCGCCAATCAGATTGGTCTCTAGCACTCGCCGCCAACTTGCCTGCCATTCCTGGTAGCTGACGCTGGCCAGGGGATGTTCTTCGTAAATACCGGCGTTGTTGACGAGGATGTCGAGGCGTTGGTAGTGGGCAACGGCCGTTTCCACCATCCGCGCCACCCCATCCGCCTCCTCCAGCGCCGCCTGCGCCAACAGATGCGGCCCTCCGGGCAGCGACGCCAGCGTCTCCTCAGCCGCCGCCCGGTTTTGGTGGTAATGGACCACCACCCGCGCCCCTCGCGCCGCAAACTGCCGGGCAATCGCCCGCCCAATCCCCCGCGATCCGCCCGTCACCAACACGACCTTACCGCTAAAATCCAAATCAAACGTTTTGTTCATCCGTTTTGTCACCGCCTCAGAATAGATATAACTTCGCCAGCCCTGGTTGATCCGGGTAAAATCGGGCAACCGAAAAAATAATCCCACGCAATAAAGCAATGAGGTTTACGATGCACTTATACTTGATCCGTCATGGACAAAGCTACGTGAATTTACCCGATTGGGGTAAAGGCAATACAGATGAAGGGTTGACCGATTTAGGTCAGCGTCAGGCGGCGGCGCTGGCGGCCTGGCTGCCGCAGCATTTGCCGCAGGTGGATGCTATCTATGCCAGCACCATGCAGAGGGCGCGGGAAACGGCCGTTCCCCTCGCCACCGCCTACAACGTCCCCATCCAATTCGACGACCGCCTGCGCGAAATTGGCAACAACCGGGCGGACCACACCCCCTGGCCCACCGACCAACTGCCGGAATATGGGGGCTACTGGGGGTCAGAACGGCCGTTTGCCTCCATCACCCCCGACTACACCAACGGCGAAAGCCTGATGCACTTCCGCGTCCGCATCGGCATGTTCATCGAAGAGATGATCGAGCGCCACCGCGAACAAACCATCATCGCCGTCTGTCACGGCGGCGTCATTGAATTAACCTACGACCACATTTTCAACGTCGGCCCCTGGCGGCGCTGCGAAGCGTGGACCAAAAACACCGGCATCACCCGCTTTGAACTTGTCGAACACCCCGCCCGCGAAATGTGGCGCCTCCACTACCACAGCCGCGCCGAGCATCTCATCAATTTGGGATAGTTGGGAGTTGCTAGTTCGGAGTTGATAGTGAAGCCTGAACTCCCAACTCCCAACTCCCAACTATCAACTCCCAACTCCCAACTTCTCCCCCATCTCCGCCAAATCTTCGCGCAATTGGGCGGCGTGGGGGTAATCGGGCAGCGCTTCGATTTGTCGTTGTAAGGGCCAAAAGGCGTCGGCGAACCGCTGCATTTCGGCAAACGCTTCGGCCGCCAGGTCCGCCTCCCCATTTCCTTCCAGACTGCGCCCCAAATAATAGTAAATTTGGAGATCGTATTCGACGAGAGGCACTGTGCTTTGTGAAGCGGCGGCCAGCGTCTCGGCGGCGGCGGCGAATTGCCCCTGGCGATATTGCGCCAACCCCAGATGAAAATAGTAAAGAGCATAATCGGGGGCCAGATTGAGCGCCTCCTGGTACACCCTGGCGGCTTCGGCGAAACGCTCCTCGGCCAGATACACCTGCCCCAGGGTGTTGTAGGCGGGATGGGCTTTGGGGTTTTCCTTGATGGCCCGTTGGGCGTCTTTTGCAGCGCGGAGAAAGTCGAGCTTGCTCAGGTAGATGAGGGCGCGAAGTTGGTAGGATTGCCAGAAGTCGGGGCGGGCGTTGATCGAACGGTTGATCAGGTCCAGGGCGGCTTCGATATTGCCGTTGGCGAATTGGCGGGCGGCGAAGCGAAAGGAGAGGGGGGTGTTGACGATGCGCTGGCCGATGAGGAGAAGCATGGTGAGGCCGACGCCGAGCATGGTGTAGCTGGCGCTGCCGTAGACCAGGCCCACGGTAATCCCCACCAGGGCGGGGATAGCCAGGATGAGGGCCAACCGTCGCAAGCGGGGCGGCGCGTTCCTCGTCCAAAAGAAGAGGAAGATGGCCAGGCCCAGGCCGACAAGGAGGGAAACGAGGGTATAGAATTGGCCGGGCAGCAGGAGAAAGGCGACCAGCCCGGCCAGCCAGACGGCAAAAGTGATGCCGATGGGCAGCAGTAAACTGGCGCGCATCTCCTGGCGGCGGCGCTGAAGTTTTTGGTGGTCAGGAGTTGGGGACATGGTGGTTGCTGGTAGCTGGTTGCTAGTTGCTGGTGGCTGGTTGCTAGTTGCTGGTTGCTGGTAAACACCAGCTACTAGTCACCAGCTACCAGCCACAAAAGCAAACGGCCGTTTCCGTTAAAATTTGCGCTAACTCATAGACCGATTGTATCTCAACCCACTCTTCATCGCTATGCAGGCCGCCGCCGGTTGGGCCGAGGACGACGCTGGGGATTCCGGCGGCGGAGAAGATGGCGGCGTCGGTCCAAAAGCTGGCCCCGGACAGGGCGGGCGGCCGGCCGAGAACGGCCGTTATCGCCTGACCCACCGCCGCCACAATCGGCGCATCCGGCGGGGTCGCCAGGGGGTCGCGGTGGAAAAATGGCCGGACCGTCGCCCGAAACGTCGGATCGGCCGCCGCCAACTGCGCGATAATCGCCTGCAATTCGGCCGTCGTCCCGGCCACAGTCTCGCCCGGCGCGGTGCGCCGCTCCACCTTGAGCTGACAATAGGGGGAATAGATGCTGATTTCGCTGCCGCCTTGCAGCAGGGCGGCGTGCAGCGAAGGCGGCCCGGCCAGCGGGTGCGGCGGGCGCGTCGGCAGCTCCTCCGCCAGTTTTTCCAGCGCCACCAGGAAGCGGCCCATCCGCAGATTGGCATCTATCCCCTCCTGATAGCGGCTGCCGTGCGCCGCCCGGCCAAAGGTCTCCACCTCGAACCAGACGAAGCCGCGATGGGCCAAACACAGGCGCAGCTCCGTCGGTTCGGTGATGATGGCGGCGTCGGCGCGCAGGTGGCGGACCAGGGCATCGCTGCCGGCGCTGGTGTACTCTTCGTCGGCGACAGCGCTGAAGAGGACGTCGCCGCGCAGCGTTTGACCCGATTCGGCCAGCGCCTTCATTGTGCCCAGCATGGCGGCCAGGCTGCCCTTCATGTCTTGCGTCCCCCGGCCGTAGAGACGGCCGTTCCGCAAAACCGGCGTAAACGGGTCGGCCATGCCGCCCGCGCCAACCGTGTCTAAATGGGCGTTGAGCAGGAGAGAACGGCCGTTGCCCTTCCCCTTCAGCCGCCCGACCACGTTCACCCGGCGCGGGGCCAATTCCTCAACCGTCACCTCCAGCCCCATCTGGCGCAGGGCGTCGGCCACGTAAGCGCCAATGGCCGCTTCGCCGGGCGCGTCCGGGACCAGGTTAGGGTTGACGGAATTGATCCGCACCAAGTCAAACAAGGTTTGCAAGATATAGGCGTTATCCAGGGTAATCGTCATGGGGGGAACTGTAGGCAAATTCGTCAATTCTGGCAAGCCCCGGAACCTGTTTCCAGCAATTCTCAATTTGGGCTTGGTATTGGCGTTCTTCTACCCTGTTCACGCGCAATTGTCATGCTGAGCGAAGCGAAGC
>CAYONK010000321.1:0-5980 GCA_964405285.1 uncultured Ardenticatenaceae bacterium | reverse complement strand
AGTACGATGTGGAGCGTTATCTGCGTAACAGCCGGGGAGCGATTATTTATGAAGGAACCAGCGAAATCCACCAACTGATGCAGGCCGCCTACGCCTTCGGCCAGCGCCAGGACCGGCCGCTGCGCTGCGAACTGCCGGCGTATGATCCGGACGTTTGGCAAATGGAATGATAGGAGGCGGGGGAGCATGGGAGCAGAGGAGCGGGGGAGAGTACCACGCTCCCCTGCTCCCCATCCCCCCTGCTCCCCTGCTATTTTAGCCATGAACCATCAAGTCAAAATCCAGGCGCGTCCCAACGAGACCATCCGTTTCCCCGGCCTCTGCGTTCATTGTGGGCAGCCGGGGGGGACGCCGTTGACGATTCGGAAGAGAAACGGCCGTTTCACCCGCCAGATCGAAGTCCCCCTCTGCGCCGACTGCGCCCAGGAAGCGCGGCGCAAATCGGGGGAAGAGGAGCGGTTGGAGCGCATTGCCTGGGCGGCCGCCGGAGGCGCGGCTTTGCTGCTGTTCCTGGCCGGTCTGCTGCTCAGCCCGGCCGGATTGGGCTTCTGGCTTCGATTGGTAGTTGGGGTGATGCTGGGTTTTGGGGGAGGAACGGCCGTTCTCACCCTCCTCCGCCCCCTCCCCCAACGCCGCGCCCGGCCCGCCAAACAAGCCATCCTCGCCGCCGCCCAAATCAGCGACTTCTCCTGGCGCGCCACCACCTTCTCATTCACCAACGAAACATTCGCCAACCGCTTTCGCGAAATCAACCAGCCCTTATTATATGACTTGTGAATTGTGAGCGGTCAATTCAAACTTCACAATTCACAATTCACAATTTCTCTGGAGGTAGCTATATGAAGGTAGTCGTGTGTACCAAACAAACCCCCAGCACCACCGCCGATCTGACCGTCAGGCCAGACGGCAGCGTGAGCTGGGACGATCCGGGGGGCAAGCCCAACGTGGTCAACCCCTGGGATGAGTATTCCATCGAAGAAGGCATCCGTCTCAAAGAAAATCACGGCGCGTCCGACGTCATCGCCCTGACGATGGGCGGCGACGACAGCCAGGAAGCCCTCAAAACCGCCCTGGCCATGGGCTGCACCGAGGCCATCCTGCTCTCCGACGCCGCCTTCGCCGGAGCTGACAGCCTGGGCACGGCCAAAGTGCTGGCGGCGGCCATCCACAAGATGGGCGACGTCCAGGTGGCCCTGTTCGGCAAGTCGGCGATTGATGGGGATACCGGGCAAACGGCCGTTCAGACCGCCCGCAAACTCGGCTGGACCCCCCTCACCTTCGTCTCCGCCATCACCGCCATCGGCGGCGGCCAGATCACCGTCGAACGCCTGCTCGACGACGGCAAAGAGACCGTCACCGCCCCCCTGCCCGTCGTCATCAGCACCGTCAAAGAGATCAACGCACCGCGCTACCCGTCGTTCATGGGCATCCGCAAAGCCAGCCGGGCCACCATCCCCGTCTGGAAAGCGGCCGACCTCGGCGTGGACGGCGCAGGCAGCAAAGTAGACTGGTCCCACGTCTACGCCCTGCCCCCCCGCGAAGGCAGCGTGACGATGATTGACGGCGCCAACGCCCAGGAAAAAGCGGCCGCTCTGGTCGCCAAACTATTCGAGGAGAAAGTGATATGAGCGGCGTATGGGTATTTATCGAAAATCGTGATGGGGCCGTCCCGGCCATCGCCAAAGAAGCCCTCTCGGCCGCCCGCATGGTCGCCGATGGCTTGGGCGAACAACTCACCGCCCTCGTCTTTGGTCACAACGTCTCCAGCGTTGCCGACGCCGCCTTCGATTTAGGCGCGAACACCGTCCTCGGCGCGGATGACGCCACCCTCGCCCCCTTCCGCGTCGAAGCTGTCGGCCCGCTGGTCAGCCAACTGGCCGCCGAGCGGCAGCCCAGCGTCATCATGGCCGGGGCTTCCGCCCGCGGCCGTGACCTGGCCGCCTGGGTCGCCGCCGACCTGGACGCCGGTCTCATCGCCGACGGCGTGGACCTGAAGGTGGAAGGCGGCGCAGTCAAAGTGACCCGGCCGGTTTACGCCGGGAAACTGCTCTCCACTTGCTTCGTCACCGGCGGAACCCAGGTCATCACCCTGCGCAACCGCGCCTTCCCCCAGGCCGAATCGGTTGGCGGGGGTGGCAGCGCCGAATGGGTGAGCGTCAGCCAGGGCGAAGGCGACATCGCCAGCAAAGTGACCGGCTTTGAGGGCAAAGGCGGCGGCGTCAGCCTGACCGACGCCAGCATCATCGTCAGCGGCGGGCGCGGCGTCGGCGGGCCGGAAGGCTTCGCCCCGGTGCGCGACCTGGCGGAGGTGTTGGGCGCGGCGCTGGGCGCGTCTCGCGCGGCGGTAGACGCCGGTTGGATTCCCTACGAGCATCAGGTCGGCCAGACCGGTAAGACGGTCAGCCCGGACCTCTACATCGCCAGCGGCATCAGCGGGGCTATCCAGCATCAGGCCGGTATGCGCGGCTCCAAAGTCATCGTCGCCATCAACAAAGACCCCGAAGCGCCCATCTTCAAACTGGCGCAATACGGCATCGTCGGCGACCTCTTCGAGATTCTTCCGGCGTTGTCGGCCGAGTTCAAGAAGAAGTTGGGTTAAACCCCTTCGTCAAACCCCAGGGGTTTCGGAAAACCCCTGGGGTTTGACCCCGGCAATTCTACTGAATCTCCAAGCTCCTGTAGATTATTTCATCCGCGTTCCTGAGAAATAAGACCTGCCAGGTCTGGATGCTGGTTAACTGACAAATCTCAGATTTATACCGCGGAAAGCGCGGAGGACGCAGAGATCCTCTCTGGTAAAACCTCCGAGATCTCTGCATTCTCCACGGTTAGATAAGTTGTGCCAGTCAATCAAGGTCTGGATGAGACGATGCGCGTTTCTTCTAAAGTGACGGCCCCTTATAAGCAAACGGCCGTTGCCGATTACCTGGCCGCCCGCTTCACCTACCGCAGTCTGGTCGAGTGGCAGGCGTTGGTGGCGGAGGGGCGCGTCTTTTGCAATGGCGTCCCTTGCCTGCCCACCACCCTAGTCCGTCAGGGCGACGTGGTCGCCTGCGACCTGCCCGACTTCACCCCGGCGAACGTCAACTTTGCCTATCGCCTTATTTACGAAGATGAATGGCTGTTGGGCGTGGACAAACCGGCCGGGCTGCGCGTCCACAGCCGGGGCAAGTTTGTCACTGCCAACCTGATCTACCACCTGCGCTACGAACACCAGCCTCCCTACCCGGAGGCCCATCTGGTGAATCGGCTGGATGCTCAGACTTCGGGGGTGGTGGTGCTGGCGCGGGAAACGGCCGTTTTACAGGCTATGAGCGCTCTGTTTGCCCAGGGAGAAGTGGAGAAGATTTACCAGGCCGTCGTCTGCGGCGTGCCTTCGCCGGCAACAGGGGTAATTGATCAGCCCATCGGTCAGGTCAAAGGGGGAGCCGGGGTGAATCGTTTTGGTGTGGTAGAGGGGGGGAAAACGGCCGTTACCCATTACCAGATCGTTCAAACCTTCGGCGACGCCCACGCCTTGCTAGAGCTGCGCCCGCAAACCGGCCGCACCCATCAACTGCGCGTCCACCTGGCCGCCATCGGCCACCCCATTGTCGGCGACGCCCTCTACCAGATGGATGACGCCGACTATCTGGCCTGGGTCGAGCGCGGCGTCCACGCCGGGCAAATGGACCGCCTCCGGCGGCAAGCCCTCCACTGCGCCATCACCCGCTTCGTCCACCCTGTCACCGGCCAGCCCGTCACGTTCACTGCCCCGCTCCCCGCCGACATCAATGCGCTACTAGATGGATTGGGACGCGCATAAACGCCGTTTCTGTTTTGCCCCTTCGCGCCTTTGCGTTAATAATAGACATGATCGGTAACAAGCATTTATCCGCAGATTCACGCAGATTCCACAGATTTTTTCTGCTCAATCTGCATGAATCTGCGAAATCTACGGATTGATATTTTGACATAAGGTTAATCCCAATAATGTCTAATAAAGGCGTGTCATGGGCCTGATGGGAGAAATGGTAACGCAGAGATGCCCAGAGTGACCGGGGGATAAGGCCCTCTACGCCTCCGCGCCTCTGCGTTTTTTCAAGAAACGCAATGATGAACCTGATTGATCTATTAGCGGCCGAAGCCGCCAGACGAGAATTATTAGCTGAAGGCAGCAGCCTTGACGCGGCCACCGCCTTCCAACTGGTGCGCGACATGCCATACATTCGCGCTTCCTCCCGCGAGCCGGAGACCATCATCCGCGAATGGCGCGGCACCTGTTCTGGCAAACATTACCTGCTCCAGGCGCTCTTTGCCGAGCTGGGTCTGACGGCCCGGCTGATCGCCTGCACCTCCGCCCGGCAGTTCAGCCCGGAATCGCTCGATCCGGCATTGTACGCTTTGTTGGCTCCGGCAAACGGCCGTTTTGTAGACGTCCACAACTACCTCATCCTCGAACTGCCGGACGGAGGCGAGATGATCGTAGACGCCACCTGGCCGCTGGCGAGTAAAGGGTCTGGGCTGGTCGTCAACGAACATTTCAGTTGGGGCGAAGACCAGGCCATCGCTGCTGAACCGCAGCAAAATTGGGTCGTGCCTCCCGACGAAGATGCCCAGGCATTCAAAGATCGCCTGCTGGCCGCCCACTTCACCCCGGAAGAGTTGGCCGCGCGAGAAGCCTTTCTACAAGCGGTGATGGCTCGCTTTCGATGAAAAGGACGGGTGGTTGTCAATCTCCAATCTCCAATCTCCCGTCCTCAACCTTTTCTCTCCTAACCGCCCCTTTCAGTTGCACCAGCAACACGCCAATGGCCGCCAGCGCCAACCCAATCACTTCGATCCAGCCCAGGCTTTCGCCCAGGAAGAGCCAGGCCAGGATGGCGATCTGGATGAGCATGGTGTTGTTGATGATGCTCGATTCCATCGCTGAGAGGGTGCGCAGGCTTTGGTTCCAGAGGGTAAAGGCCCAGGCAGTGTTCACCAGGGCCAGCCAACCAATCAACAGCCAGTTTTGCCAGCTAATCTGTGGCCAGGGTTCCAGCAGCAGGCCAGCAGCCAGCAGCAAAATGCTGCCCAGGCCCATGCTGACCACCGTCACCGTGAGCGGGTGGAAGCGGCTGTGCCGGTTGACAGCGCGCCCCAGGATGCTGGCAAAGGCATTGGCTACCAGGGTGATGAGGGCGAACAGATAGCCGAACATCTGCCCGGTTGGAATTTCTGAGGGGTAAAAGTAGATGACGCAGCCGAGCAGGAAAACGGCCGTTCCCATCCATTGCCTCCACGACGGCCGTTCCGCCAGCAGCCAGATACCGAGAACCGCCACGACAACGGCCGTTGCATTCAACACCAAACTCAGCGCAATCGCCGGGACGTAGGCCAGGCTGACAAACATCGCCCCCTGGGTGATGGTGTAATAGACCAGCCCCAACAAAAGCAGCAGCAGCCAATCGCGCCGCGTCAGCGCCCGCAGCGGCGTCGCCCCCGCTGAGCGCCAGAAGAAAGGCAGCAGCAAGAGAAAGGCGAGGAAATAGCGCAGCCCGGCAAACGTCAGCGCCGGGATGTCTTCCAACCCAAATTTGATGAGAACCCAGGAAGTGGACCAGAGAAAGGTGACAAAAAGCGCCTGGAAAGTAGCGCGTGTGTGCGGAGTGAACTGTTTGAACATAAGCGTAACTTTTGTGCAATGAGCAGCCAACTTAACAGATGTAGGGCGACCCTTGTGGTCGCCTTCAACTGGGCGGGTACAAGACCATTTGGGGATGTCCTACGAAATCCTAAAGATCCACAAAAAATTGCCTGACGGCCGGAGCGTTGGAGCAACCAGCCTGGCTGACTATAGCGGCGTCCTGAGCATACTGCAATAACTGAGCGAGAGCGAAGTGAGCGCCTCTTCAATCGGTGGCGTTGGCGGCGAATGCGCCAAACTGAGAATTGCCGCCCCGGCAACAGGGTAATCGCTTTCTACAAAATGGGACACGGATCAACACAAATGAACACA
>CAYONK010000320.1:0-5994 GCA_964405285.1 uncultured Ardenticatenaceae bacterium | reverse complement strand
TGCTTGTTTTGACCTGCGGCGTCGATACACAGGACGACCGCCTGGAATTTGAGGTTGTCGGGCATGGCCACTTCGGCGAAAGCTGGGGTATAAAAAAGGGCATTATCATGGGACGCCCTGACGATGCGCAAGTATGGAAGCAGTTGGACGATGTGATTGACCATGTTTACTACTTCAAAAACGGAACGGGGCTTCGCATATCAATGACCTTTGTTGACGAGGGCGGTCACTTTACACAGGATGTGCGCTTACAGTGTCGGGCACGGCTTGGTAAAAAGGTATTCTGTATTAAAGGTCGCGGCGGTGACGGTGTCCCCTTCACTTCCCCACCGAAAAAACAAAAGATTGTTATCGGTGGAAAAACGCTTGGTACTTGCTGGCAATACACCCTGGGCGTTGACGCGGGCAAGCAACTCATTATGGATAATTTGAGGGTGCAGTCTCCCGGTTCAAAGTACAGCCATTTCCCGAAGCGTGAGGACTACGGCTCATCTTATTTTGCAGGACTTCTCTCTGAGCGGCTTGTTTATAAACCGGAGCGAAAAAATCCCTGGCAGTGGGAAAAGATACCCGGGCATGAGCGCAATGAGGCTCTCGACTGTCGCAACTATGCTCTTGCGGCATTCAAGGCGCTGCCTGTGGATTTAGACGCTATCGATAAGCGGCTTAAGGCGGCAAAAAATGAACAATATCAAGCGGTGTCAGCTCCGCAAACAGCACAGGCAAAGAAACCTGTTCGGAAGAAAAAGGGCAGTACGACACATAACAAATTTTATGATGAATGGTAAAGGATGGTGAAATCATTGGCGGATATAACAGAGCTTAATGCAAGGCTTGTATTCTGGCAAAGTGCGCTGCAAAAAATGAGGACGGCTTATCTCGCACTTGTTGACGGTGGTGTACAGAGCTATACGATTGACGACCGCTCTCTCACCCGTTTTGACCTCCCCGACCTGATGAAAAAAATAGAAGTCGCAGAAAAGAAAGTCGACGAGCTGTCAAAGTTGGTGCAAGGCAAAAAGGCAAGAAAGGCTTTCGGCATTGTGCCGAGAAATTGGTAATGGGTATTCGTCCGAAAGGACTTTGCCACGGTCTGCACCGGCGGAGTTTGCTCCTTTCGCCGCCGGGCAGCCCGTTTAGAAAGTATTAAAAATTGGAGGCGATAATAGTTGAGCTATAAAATTACAGGTGGGCGTAACGGTGTTCCGCAAGCTAAAGGTTACAGCGAGGCAGGAGCAAGCCAGTTTAAGCGAGCGTTAAAAGCGTTCAAAGCTCAAAGCGGCAGCCCCCAAGAAGATATAGACTGGAATAATAAGACGCTGAGGCAGCGTGGCCGTATGCTATATATGGCGTCACCTGTTGCCACTTCTGCGATAAAAACTAACAGAACAAGCGTTATCGGTGTCGGTCTTCAATTCAGATCGAGTATAGACCGCGCCATTTTGGATATGACACCGGAGGCTGCGAAAGCTTGGCAACGCAAGACGGAAGCGGAGTTTGCCTTATGGGCTAACCGCAAACAATGCTGTGATGCAATCGGCGTCAATAATTTTGCGGGATTGCAGCAGCTTGCTCTGCAATCGTGGCTGATGAGCGGTGACTGTTTTCCGTTGATTAAGCGGTACAAGACATCGCCAACCACGCCTTATGGCTTGAGGATACATTTGATTGAAGCCGACCGTGTTGCAACTCCTACGGACACGACCGGAATTTCAGGCGCAATGTCTCCAAGCATTACAGAGGGAAAAGCCAAAAATGGCAACCGCATATACGATGGAGTTGAGATAGACAGCGAAGGGATGATTGTTGCATATCATATTCGCAACACTTATCCGTATCAGAACACGACAGAGAAAACGCAGTGGATACGAGTGCCTGCGTACGGTGAAAAGACAGGACTGCCGAATATTCTTCATATCATGGACAGCGAACGCCCCGACCAATACAGGGGCGTTACTTATTTAGCTCCGGTCATTGAGGAACTTCTGCAGCTTCGGCGCTATACCGAAAGCGAGCTTATGGCCGCGCTTATTCAATCGTTTTTTACCGCATGGGTTAAGACGAACACCGACCCGACGGAAGTTCCAATTAATGAGACTGGCACCGGGGATGTGGTTGGCGTATCTCAAATCAGTGAAGTGGAGAACATCTCCACCAGCGAGAATGAGTATGAAATGGGTCCGGGCACAGTATTGCATTTGGAAGAAGATGAGGAAGTAACATTCGGAAATCCGAAAATTCCTACCTCAGGCTTTAAAAATTTCGTTGAAACCGTATGTGAGCTTGTAGGTGCAGCACTTGAAATCCCCCGCGATATTCTGTTAAAGAACTACAACAGCAGCTATTCGGCCAGCCGTGGCGCTATGCTTCATGCATGGGAAGCCTTCAAGATGCGACGGAAGTGGTTTGTTGACGATTTCTGTCAGCCGATTTATGAAATATGGCTTGCCGAAGCTGTGGCCTTAGGACGGATAAAAGCGCCCGGATTTTTCAGCGACCCTCTGATTCGTGCCGCATGGTGCGGAGCACGGTGGATAGGTCCGGCACAAGGACAGCTCGACCCGACCAAGGAAGCAAAGGCTGCCATTATGAATGTAGACCGCGGCTTCAAGACGCACGAGCAGGTCACACTTGAAATGGACGGCGGCGATAGGGAAGAAAAAATTGAGCAATTGGCGCGGGAAAACGAACTGCTTAAAAACGCGGGCGGTGGCAACTATATGGCCTCGCTTGCAGATAACGAAGGAGGAACACAAGGAAATGAGTAAACCATTCACAGGTATATTTACAAGTAAAAAAAAGATGGATTCAGGGAAAACGGTCAGCCTGCAGCGCTCCTGCTATGCTATGGTGACTAATGATGGTAACACAGCAGAAATCACTATGTATGGTCAAATTGTTAAGCAACGGCCTACAGACTGGTACGGGGATCCTATAGATGGTGATTTTATCGTATTGGACGAATTCCTCGAGGATCTAAACACAGTTTCTGATGCGAAAAACATTGTTATACGTCTCGATAGTGTAGGCGGTGATGTATATGCTGCACTTACCATCTACAACAGACTTATGGAGTTAAAAGCAGAAATTACTATTAAGGTGGACGGCGTGGCTATGTCTGCTGCTTCAATGCTGATGTGTGCCGGAGATATGGTAATAGTGCCAACCACAAGTATAATTATGATACATACAGCATCATTACTACTTTGGGGGTTTTACAACAGCGACGAATTAAAGAAAGCTCTTTCTGCTCTGGACGCTTGCGATCGCACGATGGCAGCTGCTTACCGAAAAAAATGTGGTATGGAAGCCGAAGAAATTCTTTCAATGATGCAAGAAGAAACTTATATGACAGGCAAAGAAGCTGTCGAAAAGGGATTTGCAGATAAATTAATAGAAGGCGACGACTCGCAAATTGCTGCAAGCGCAGACCGTGGAACTCTTTATGTTAACGGCCGAACTGTGCGACTACCAAAAGGAACTACAATTCCAGAAACAATGCCAATTCCCACATTCACACCCGCTCAGGCGGATGAGATAAATAATAATTTGCCGGCACCGTCCGGCAGCGAAGGAGGAAATAAACCTATGGCAAAAACCATTGAAGAGCTTAGGGTGGAATATCCCGAGCTGACAAAGCAGCTGGAAGCCGAGGCAAAAGCTGCCGCACCTGCCGCAGACCCAAGCGCTGTTGAAACAGCAGTAGCCGCAGAACGCGCTCGTCAGAAAGAAATCGATGAGATTTCCGCGGCAATTAACGACGACGACTTGGTGCGCGAAGCAAAGTACGGAGAAACCTCATGCTCTGCTCAGGAGCTGGCTTTCCGCGCTATGCAAAAGCAAGCCAAGCAAGGCGAGAAGCACACGAAAGATGTCAACGATGACTATAAGGCTTCTAACGCTGAAAAGGTTGGAGCTACAGCTACAAGTAGCGAAGTAAACCCCAAAGCAGAAGTCGAAGCGGAAGTCGAAGCCACAGTCGATGCCGGAGTGAAAGCGGTAAAGGAAGCTATTGGCGGAGGTAAATAATCATGTCTATAATCATGAATGAATCTCTGGGTACGCTTGAGTATGACAGTCTTATCAATTCCGCTTATCCGGCAGATGTCATACATGCATCCATTGCCTCCGGTTATGGTGTACTCAAGCGCGGGTATCTGATTGCCAAGGATTCAAGCGGTAATCTGATACCTTGGGGCAGTGATATCACTGACGACCTGTCCGAAGCTTTGACGCCGTCAAACCATGTGGCAACAAAATCCCAGGCTGGGCTCGATACCGAAACGCTTAAGGTGTATGCTGCGGAATATCTTAGTGAGATTGATACACCCGATGCGGAGCACAAAATCGAAATTGAGGCTGACGGGCTCAATACCGAGACCCTTGCCGTAAAAGCCAAGAAGCTTTTAAGCGAAACCCTCACGGTTACAGAGCATGTGGCAACTAAAAGCGCCGCGGGACTCGACACAGATACTCTTGTCGTAAAAGACGGAGAGACAACGCTCGTAATTGAAACCGACTATACGGTTGCCTATGCCGAAAACACCTTGACCATTACTTTGGTTGAGACAAGCGACCATTACGCTGCTGAAGCTTTGGCCGTCACCTGCGATTATTCTGCCTATGATGCACTCACAGCGACAACGCATTATACGGCAGCATATGAAGATGGTGTGCTTACCATTACAATGGTAGATGCAACAGACTACACAAACACCAGCAGCGCTCAAGTGTACTGTGCTTACACAGAGGACACCTTTGTGCCGTTAACTGTTACCACAGATTACACGGCAGCGTACGCAGCAAACACGCTGACCGTAACGCTCGTTGCTACAAGCGAGTATTACGATACGCCAAAGGTGAAAGTCGAGTGCGCATACGCATACGACGAAGGCACCATTGCCGGGGCGAATTTGATTTTGGCAGAGGATGTCGATACCGGAGCAGCATCCGGTCAGACAGTCACAGCAAGAGCATACCGCACTGGCATATTCAATCAACTCATGCTTTTGTATAACGCAAAAGCGCTTGACGGAATAAACGATGTTACGAAGGAAAAACTTCGTAGCCTCGGAATTCTGCTCAATGATTCCATGGCAATAACTTAATAAGGAGGAAAAGTTAAATGGGAAACCTTTATGAAGCAAACTCAATCGATCCGCATGACGGGCTGATTGCCGCATCGTTCCCCCCTGTTGATGTTTTTCACATCACAATCAGGAAAGGTAGCGCAGCCGCGTCCTATAAGCGCGGAACATTACTCGATCTCTCCACAGGCACCGCGGGAGACGGCAAGTATGTCATTCACGGCACAGAAGCCGCATCCAGCGAAACTCTAACCGCAAACTGCGTGCTTGCAGAAGACATCGATGTCGGCACCGCTGCCGACGCTACAGCTCTTGCATATCGCACTGGCCATTTCGTCGAGGATAAGCTTATCATCGCGGAAGGCGCAACTCTCGCTGCGGGCGCAAAAGAAGCCCTCAGAGACGTCGGAATATTACTCAGCGACGGCTTTGCCGTTTAGCACTCAAAAAAAACAAGGAGGACATAAATTATGGCTACACTCGATATTCTCTCTTCTCATGCGCTCATTCGGAGCGCCAGCCAGCTCGTTCGTCCGGTAACCTTTCTGCGTGACAGGTATTTCCCCACAAACGATGCAACCGACATCTTCAATACCGATGATGTTCTCATGGAGTTTAAAGACGGCAACAAGAAGCTGGCTCCGTTCGTAGCACCTCGCAAGGGCGGAATGACAATCCTGCGCGAAGGCTATACCATGGAGCGTTATACTCCCCCGTTCGTCGCGCCTAAGAGACCGCTCACAATCGATGATTTAAACAAGCGCGGCTTCGGCGAAGCGCTCTTTACGCAGCTTACCCCAGAACAGCGTCAGGCAGCCCTCATATTCAAAGACCTTCAGGACATGGATGATATGATTGCTCGCCGTGAGGAAGCAATGGCGGCAGAAACTCTGCTCACAAACAAGTG
>CAYONK010000319.1:0-5995 GCA_964405285.1 uncultured Ardenticatenaceae bacterium | reverse complement strand
GCGATTGCCGGTGTAATGGCGAATAATGGCGGTGATGGTGGAGGAGTCTAAGCCACCGCTCAGGTAAGCCCCAACCGGCACGTCAGCCCGCAACCGGATTTGGGTGGCATCTACCAGCAGCTCGCGCAGGTGGGCAGCGGCTTCGTCCAGGCTCATTTCAGGTGGGCGTCGCTCGTCGGCCACCGGAAAAGCAGGCTGCCAGTACCGCTCGATGTGTAATTCCCCATCTTGGACCAACAACCAATGGCCGGGCGGCAAGGTCTGGATGTCTTTGAAGGGGGTGCGCGGAGCCACCGGACTCCAATAGGTAAAGATTTGTCCCAGGGCGACCGGGTCTAATTCGGCCTTTACCCGTGCATCCGTCAGGATGGCCTTCATTTCTGAAGCAAAGATGAGGGCGCCTTGCTGGATGGTGTAGTAAAACGGCCGAATACCCACTCGGTCCCGCGCCACAAACAGGCTCCGTGCGCGTTCGTCCCAAATGGCGAAGACAAATTGGCCGATTAGATGCTCGACGCAGGCCGGGCCGTACTCTTCATAGAGGTGGATGATAACTTCGGTGTCGGAATCTGTCTGGAAATGGTGTCCGAGCTTTTCGATCTCCGGGCGGAGTTCGACGTAGTTGAATATCTCCCCATTAAAGACAATCCACAACGTGCCATCTTCATTGCTGATGGGCTGTTGGCCGCCTCCCAGATCAATGATGCTCAGGCGAGCGCTGCCCAGGGCTATGCCATTCTGCGCGTCGGCGAAGGCGTAGACACCAAATTGATCCGGTCCGCGATGGCGAATCGCGCCGAGCATGCGTCGTATATTTGCAGGGTCAATGGGGTGGTGTTGGGTGAGATTAAGGGTGCCAACAAGGCCGCACATAGGCAGGGGTCCGTAGTTCGTGTTCCATGAACCGTAAACCGCAGACCGCTATCGGTGTTCTGATTAACGGTCTACGGTTTATGGCAACGACTCACGTTAAATCCTTTTTTGTGATTTTTCCACTGCTCGTCTTGGGGAGTTCGCTGCGGAACTCGACAATCTGAGGGACCATGAAGTCTTCGAGATTGGCGCGGCAGTGGCGCAAGATGTCTTTATCAGTCAGGGTGTGATCGGCAGTGACGATGAAGGCTTTGATCGCTTCGCCGAGGATGGGATCAGGGACACCGATAACGGCCGTTTCCACCACCCCCGGCAAGTCGTACAGCACATTCTCCACCTCTTTTGGCGCCACCTTTTCCCCCCGGCTTTTAATAATGTCGTCGCCGCGCCCCACGAAGTAAAAGAAGCCCTCTTCATCTATGCGAAACAAGTCGCCACTATAACAAACCCGTTCGCCAGGGATGGGGCCAGGGCGATACCGGTGCGCTGTCGCTGCCGGGTTCTCCCAATAACCGCGCATGACGTGCCCGCCGCGGATCACCAATTCACCGATCTGACCCGGCCCAAGACGGTTGCCCGCCTCGTCCTCGATCCAAACCTCTGTGCCAGGGATGGCGACACCCACTGAACCGGGACGATAGGGCAATTGTTCTGGCGGCAAATAGAGGGTGCGTTTTGTCTCCGTCAGACCATACATGGAATACATGGTGGCCCAGGGGAAGATTTCGCCGATTTTTTTAATGTGACTGGGTGGCAAGGCGGCGGCCGTGTTGGTAATGTAGCGCAGACTGCGCAAATCGTAGCCGCTCATGTCCATGTTGAGCAAAATGGCGAATATGGTGGGCACGCCGGGCAGACCGGTGACTCGCTCCGCTTCCATGCGCTTGAGCGCCTGCACCGGATAGGTGAACCCTTTTTCCAAAACCAGCGTGCCGCCAAACTTGAAGACCATCAGCAGTTGGTAAAGGCCATAGTCGAAGGAGAGCGGAGAGAAACAGATAACGATGTCCTCAGGCACATTTTCCAGGTAGGTGGTGATGGAGGTGACGGCAAAGACGACGTTGCAATGGGCGGACATGACGCCTTTGGGATCGCCGGTGCTGCCGGAGGTGTAGATGAGGCAGGCTAAATCCTGGTCTATAGTCTGGCGGAACGGCCGTTCCGCCGGATAGCTCTCCTGAATCGCCTCATAGGTCGCAGCGCGCTCCTGAGCAGCGGCAGCTTCGTCTGCCCCTTTGTCGGTGTAGATGGTGTAGACAACAGAGGGGGCGTTGGCGAGAACGGCCGTTATCGTCCCACTCTGCCGGGCGCGGCTGATAATCGCTTTCGCGCGGCAGTTGTTCACCATGTAGGTTAGCTTGTCCTGCTTCGTGGTCTGATTGATCACCACAAACACCGCATTCGCCTTCAGCACAGCAAAAATACCCACCACCAACTCCACGCTGTTCGGCAGGAAAAGCGCCACCCGGTCGCCGCGCTCCACCCCATTGGCCTGCAAAGCGTTCGCCAGGCGATTCGCCATCGCGTCAATCTGCCCATAGGTCAGGCGCTGTTCGTCACAAACCAGCGCAACCTTGTCCGGCGTGCGAGCCGCACTACTCTCTAAAAAATCGTGTACCAGAAGCATTGTGGGGATCAAGCGCGTTTGCGCTCAAGGTAAGCGACCAGTTGGTTCACTGAGTCAAAGTTTTCCGGGACAATTTCACCGTCGTCCACCGTGATACCGAAAGTATCTTCGACAAAAAGGACCAACTCCATGACACCGGTGGAATCTACGATCTCTTCTTCCAGAAAAGAAGCGTCGTCGTCAAGGTGAAAACCGTTGCTGCTGAACAAAAAGTTTTCAGCCAGAAAATCGCGAATTTTTTTCTTACTATCCATACGTATCCTTCATTATGTATCGGCAGGTAGATATAGCAACGTTGCGGTACTCGCCGCTTTCACCAGCAGCGCAGCACGCTTTGCCATATGATACCCTAGAGGAAGTAGCTTGCAATTGCGCTTACACTTGGGCCAGGGCCACTGTCAGAGCCTCGTTTATGTCATGTCGGGCGAAGCGAAGTATCCCCAGGATTCAGCCCGGAGACCAGGCTTTGGTCAACAAAACCGCCTGGGGATTCTTCGCCTGCGGCTTAGAATGACAAAGTCTCGTTGTGGTATTAGTAGACGGCCGTTTCCCCTTATGGTACATTCTCCCCATGAGCAAAAGAGCCATTTTATCCGTGTACGACAAAACCGGGCTGCTCGAATTCGCCACAGCCCTGCAAGCGCTAAATTGGGAACTCATCGCCAGCGGCGGCACCGCCCGGCGGCTGCGCCAGGCCGGCTTACCCGTCCTGGATGTAGCCGAAATCACCGGCGCGCCGGAGATGCTCGGCGGGCGGGTGAAAACCTTACATCCCGCCGTGCATGGCGGCATCCTCGCCCGCGATCTGCCCGAAGACCAGGCCGACCTGGCCGCGCAAGGCATCAGGCCCATTGATCTCGTCGTCTGCAACCTCTACCCCTTCACCCAAACCATCGCCCAACCCGGCGTCACTCTGGCCGACGCGGTAGAGCAAATAGACATCGGCGGCGTCACCCTGCTGCGGGCGGCGGCCAAAAACTTCGCCCGCGTCGCCATCCTCTGCGATCCGCAAGATTACCCCGGCGTCCTGGCAGAATTGCGCCGCGACGGCCAGATCAGCCCCGCCACCCGCCAACGCCTCGCCGTCAAAGCCTTCGCCCACACCCGCGACTACGACAGCGCCATCACCACCTACCTGGAAGAGGTGGAGAGCGGAGATAGGGAATAGAGAAGAGAGGTTAGAGAGTAGAGACTGGAGAGTAGAGACTGGAGATTGTTCGCTACCAGCCACCAGCTACCAGCCACCAGCCACCACCAACCATGAAAACAGAAATCGAACTCCGTTACGGCACGAACCCGCATCAGGTTCCGGCCAGAATTTATGTCAATCAGGGCCTTCTGCCCATCACCATGCTCAATGGGTCTCCAGGCTACATCAACCTGCTCGACGCCCTCAACGGCTGGCAGTTGGTGCGCGAATTGAAGCAGGCCCTCAATTTACCGGCCGCCGCTTCCTTTAAACACGTCAGCCCGGCCGGGGCTGCCGTCGGCGTGCCGTTGAGTGAGACATTGCGGCAAGCCTACTTCGTCAGCGGCGAGCTTTCGCCGTTGGCCGCCGCCTACGCCCGCGCCCGCGGCGCTGACCGCATCTCCTCCTTTGGCGATTGGGCCGCGCTGAGCGACGTGGTGGACGCGCCAACCGCCCACTTGCTGCGGCAAGAGGTCTCCGATGGCGTGATCGCGCCGGGCTATGAGCCGGAGGCGCTGGAGATTTTGCGCGCCAAGAAGGGCGGCGGCTACCGCATCATGCAAATAGACCCGGATTACGAACCGCCCATCCTGGAGAAACGGGAGGTGTTTGGCCTGACATTGGCGCAAAAACGCAACGATGCCCTGCCCACCTACGACAGCCTCTCGGAAATCGCCACCGCCCATACAGCGCTACCCGACAGCGCCAAACGGGACATGATCGTCGCCCTGCTGACGCTGAAATATACCCAGTCAAACTCCGTTTGTTACGCTTTGGATGGTCAGGTAATTGGCGTCGGCGCGGGGCAGCAGTCGCGCATCCATTGCACGCGATTGGCCGGGAGCAAGGCAGACACCTGGTATCTGCGCCAGCATCCGCAGGTGTTGGCCCTGCCGTTCCGTCAGGGCATTGGTCGCGTCGAGCGGGACAACGCCATTGATCAGTTCTTGTTGGAGCAGTTGACTCCGGCCGAGGAAAAGGTCTGGCAGGAAAGTTTTGCGACCGCGCCGGAGCGGTTAACTGCCGTTGCCAAACGCGCCTGGCTGGACACCCTCACCGGCGTCACCCTGGCGTCCGACGCCTTCTTCCCCTTCCGCGACAGCATTGATCGCGCCCGGCAAAGCGGCACGCGCTACGTCGTCCAGCCCGGCGGCTCCATCCGCGACGACGTTGTCGTTCAGGCGTGCGATGAATACGGTATGGTGATGGTGATGACCGGCGAACGCCTTTTCCACCATTAATCCGGGCCATGTCTGACTACGAAACTAAACGGCAAGAATCCGCCAATGGCCTCTGGCTGCTGCTTGGGGGTTGTCTGGTCACGGCAATCCTGTTCGTCTGCGCCTTCGGCCTTCTCGCCAGCGGGCTGATCGTCTGGCTGCGTTATGATGAACAACTGAGTCTGGCGGAGGCAACGGCCGTTGTTCACACCAAACCCAGCCCCACCCCTCGCCCCACCAACCCGCCGCTCGCCACACCCATCCCCCTGCCCAGCCCCAGCGACGCGCCGCCCACCGGCGATGAAGACGCACCCTTTGTTGCCCATCATCTCCCCATCCTCCCGCCCGACGAAATCATTCAAGACCAGCCGCCGCCGCGTGGCGCAGCCGATTTACTGGCGCTGCTGAACGCCACCTACCCACCCTACGACTATTTTGAAACGGCGCGCCGTCTCAGCAGCGCCCGGCTCGATTCGCGCACGGTCAACAGCCCCGGCTATGCCATCGGCGACCGGCAGAGCTTCACCGCCGACGACAACCGGATCGAAGCGACGCTGCTGGCCGTCACCGACAATCTCTACTTCTGGTTTGAGGAGCCGGGCCGTTATAACGCGCGGGCGGTGCAGGCTGCCGCCGACCGGGTGGAGACGCTCTATTATCCGCGCCTGGTGAACCTCTTCGGCCAGCCCTGGCAGCCCGGCGTCAATAACGATCCCCGTCTGAGCATCCTTCATCTGGAAAATGGGGCCAGCGGCAGCGAGCTGGGTTACTTCAGCAGTGTGAACCAATATCCGCGTAGCCTTTACCCGGAATCCAACGAGCAGGAGATGGTCTACCTAATCATGGATAATCTGGAATTGGGCGAGGACTTGTATTACGGCACGCTGGTTCACGAGTTACAACATCTCATCCAATGGTACGTGGACCCAAATGAGAAAAGCTGGCTGAATGAGGGCCTTTCGCAGTTGGCCGAGATTTACCTGGGGTATGAGACGGCAACGGCCGTTGACTACCTGCGCCGCCCGGATACTCGTCTGAACACCTGGGATTACAACAGCGATTTCGTAGACGCCCATTACAGCGCCG